>NZ_JBMNDR010000028.1:0-89171 GCF_052543235.1 Streptomyces sp. SAS_272
GCGCAACACGGTGGAGCGGTGCATCAACCGGCTGCGGAACTGGCGCGGCATCGCGTTCCGCTTCGACAAGACCCCGGAGAGCTACGCGGCCGGACTGCATCTGTGCGGTGCCATGCTCTGGCTCCGCAGCATCACACCGCACAGATGATCCGAACTTCAGACAGGACCTAGGGTGCCGTGCATCGGAGCTCACCCCGCTCCCAGCCCGGCCCCCAACCCGCCCACCTGGCAGACACGTTGGGCCTGACATCGCGCAGACCAAGCGGTGATGCGGTGCTACTTCGCGAGGAGGCACCCTTCGAAAAGAACCCACACCATGATCATAAAACCCTCGGAGAAGACCTCAAATGGGATTCGGACGGCTAGGAGCCCAGGGCGTGCCCGGGGCAGTAGCCCTCAGCACCACACTCGATGAGATCGCCCAGGTCACTGACCCCTATATGACAGCACCAGAGCGACTGCGACGGAACCTGCTGTACCTGACCCGCTCCCGCACCGGCTACATCTATATGCAGGACTGCGGCATCCGCATGGACCGGCGGATGATCAGTGCCTGGCTCGCCGAGGAACGGTGTCCGAGGTGTGAGCAGCAGCGACGCCTGGAAGACGCCTTCCGCCTGCTGCGGCGCCGCAACATGGCACCCAGCATGACGCGCCGGCTCAACGCCGGTGGCGGGACCCGCGTGGAGATCTACCCCGTCGACCAGAGCGAGGTCGACGACAAGCACCGGCGTACCTCGCGGTGGCGGCACAAGAACGTCTATTGCTGGGACCCCATCGTCGCGGCCTGGTCGCGCAGCGACCTGCAGGAGTTGACCCATCAGTGGCACGACGTCATCACCGACCTCGACTCCGACTGGCGCATGTACGAGCACGTCACCCACCTCGGCTTCTGGGCCTGAACCTCTCGTCGCCCCCGCACCAAAGGGACGCCTCCATGGAGCCTCCGGGCCCCGACGACCTCATCGACGAAGAACTGGCCCGCCGGCAACAAGCACACCGTGAACTCTTAGGCCCGGCCGTACGCGCCCTGCTGGAGTTGTCGCAGCGTGGCGAGCTGACCACCGCCCACGTCGAGCTGTCCGCCCACACCCTCGGCGTCCACGTCAGAACAGTGTGGCGCAACCTGGCCCGCGCCCGGCTCGGTGAACCCCTGCGACGCGACCGGGATCGCTTCGAGATCACCGACGACATCCGCACACTGCTGGCCTACCACCGAGGCAACGTCAAAGCCGTCCACAAAGAACTCACCCAAGACGCCCAGAAGACCGGCGCGACCCCGGTCAGCCTGTCCACACTGCACCGCGCCGTCAAACGCGACCTGCCACCCGGCGACCGGGCAGGACTCAAGAGAGGAATCCCGGCCTCCCGCGGCCACGACCCGCACCTGCGCCGCCCGCCCACCGCCCGCAACGAAGAATGGGAAGGAGACCACAAACAAGCCCCCGTCCACGTCTGGGTCGATGGACGGCTGGTCAAACCGTGGGTGACCTGGTTCTGCGACTGCCACACCGGCATGATCATGGGCTGGGCCGTCACCCCTCACTTCCCGCACCGCGGATCCATCCTGGCCGCCCTCAGATCCTGCATCCTCCACGGCGACACCTACGGCCCGGCAGGAGGCCTGCCCACCCGCATCCGCATCGATCGCGGCAGGGACTTCCTCTCCCACGCCGTCCAGGACGCACTCGGCGCCTTCGCCGTCCAGGTTGACGTCCTGCCCTCCTACACCCCCCACCTCAAAGGCAGCATCGAAAACCTCAACCGAGCCGCCACCAGCATGTTCTTCTCCACCCTGCCCCGCTACACCCACGCCCAAAAACTCGACACCCGCCGCCGCTCGGGGGAGAAAGACCCAGCCCTGACCTTCGAAGGCTTCGTCGAACTGTTCGCGCAGTGGGTCCACGCCCGCAACACCGAACACCAGATGGCCAACTACGGCGGTCTCACCCCGCTGGAGTGGTGGAACAGCGAGGACACCGCGCTGCGCGAGGTCAGCTCCGCAGACCTGCACGCCTTCCTCCTGGAAGGCGACCGCTCCACCCGCGTCATCCACGGCCACGGCATCCGCTTCAAGGGACGCGACTACATGGCCGGCTGGATGACCGGCCGCTCCGGCACCCGCGTCCACATCCGCTTCCAGCCCCACCACCTCGACCAGATCGAAGTCTTCGACGACGACAACCGCCGGCATCTGGGCACCGCCTACCTGGCCGACCAGGCCACCGACGAACAGATCGAACAGGTCTACCAGGCCCGCACCGAACGTGCCCGCCGTCTGCGCCGCGACATGCGCCGAGCCGAGACCCTGCGCCGCCGACGCTTCAAAGCACACACCACCGCCGGACCGGCCCAGACAAGCACAGCGATGACCCGCAAAGAGGCCGCCAAAGAACTTCGCACCCTGCGCTCCAGCCGGCCCGCAGACGACCTGCCCGCCGACTACATGCCCCGCCGGATCATCCCCCCAGGCCGCTGGGCCGTCCCGGGTACTGACACATCCACCCAACCCGAGGCACACCCTTGACCACCCCGCTCACCGCCCCCGAGCCACCCGCCGGCCGGGCCACCCCGATCATCCGCGGCCACGAGGTGCGCTGGGGAGGCCGCCCCTACACAGCCGTCTGGACGGCCGCCCACGCCCAGCGCCCAGTGCGCATCCGCTCCCGCAGCCCCGACACCGTCGACGTCTACGACGACGCCACCGGACAACACCTCGAACCACCCACACCCCATCGCTCCGCCCCGCATCCGGCGACACCCACGCCGCCTTGGCCTTGAAGGACACCGACGTGAACGACACCGACACCACGCAGACGACACCCCACCGCGACCAAGACGAGGTCGTCGGAGAACCCGACTTCTACCTCAACCTCGCCGACGCCCGCATCGTCGCCACCGAAGCCCTCCTCGAAGCCAGCGAGAACATCGCCGACACCATCGACGCCCGCGCAATGTCCTGCATCTACGGCGACGCCGGCCTCGGCAAGACCTTCTCTGTCCTGGCCGCCCTGAAAGAAGTCTCCGCCGAACGCGTTCTGCTGCTCCAGTTCCGCTCCCGCCCCACTCCCCGTGACATCCGTCAGGAACTGTTCAACGAGCTCCACCTCGAAGGCGAACCGCCCTCCCACCCCAGCGAGTTCGACCGACTCCTCAAGCGGACCCTGGCCCGCAAGCCCTACGTCCTGGTCTGCGACGAAGCCCAGCAGTTCAGCCGGGAATGCTTCGAGTTCGTCCGCCACCTGTGGGACACCGGAAAAGGCAAGAACCGCCCCGCCGTCCTGTTCGTCGGAGGCGAAGAGGCCTACAAAACCCTCTACAGCGAACCCGCCCTCGCCTCCCGCATCTACATCTGGCAGGAGTTCGCCCCCATGGAAGCCGACGAAGTCCAAAAGAACATCCCCCTCTTCCACCCCGTCTGGGCCAACGCCACCCCCGAACTCATCGACTACGTCTACGAAGAAGGAGCCGGCGGCACCTTCCGCGTCTGGTCCAAGATCACCTACCACGTCATCGAAGGCATGAAGCGCCGCGGTTTGGAGGAAGTCGACGAATCCATCGCCCGCTGGGCACTGCGGCGCGCCCTGCCCCACCGCCGCAAGTCCCGCCGCCCCCAGCAGGACGCCGGGTGACCCAGCCGTCCGGTACCTCGCCAGCGCTTCACTACCTCAACCTGCCCGGCGCCCGCACCGTCACCACCCAGGCGGTGCGGGCAGCCGCCCACGCCCTGGACCACGCCGTACGCGAACAGAGCATGATCTGCCTGACCGCCGACCCCGGCATCGGCAAGACCTTCACCCTGCACACCCTGTGCGAGCAACGTCCCGGCCTGCCCGCCCTGCGTCTCCTGCCACGGCCCCAGGCCCGCCCCGACGACCTGCGCCACAGCCTCTACCGCGCCCTCAACCTGCCCGGCCACCCACCCCACGACCCCGGCATCTGCGACGACTACCTGCGCCACGCCCTGACGCAGCCGCCGCGCATGGTCACCGTCGACGAAGCCCACCAGCTGTCCGCCGCCTGCATCGAATACCTGCGCTACCTCCACGACGACCCCGACCCGCAGGTGACCATCGTGCTGCTGGCCAGCCAGCCCCGCCTCAGAGCCCTGCGCTCGAAGCAGCCGCTGATCAACCGGGTCACCGCCTGGCACCTCATGGGGCCGCTCGACCCGGACGAGGTCCTCACCGTCATGCCCGCCTTCCACGCACTGTGGCAGACCACCCCCAGCCACACCCTCACCCGCCTGGACGGCCTCTGGGCCCACGGCAACCTCCGGCGCTGGGCCGCCCTGACCCACCAGCTTCAAGCCATCCGGCACCGCCACCCCGACCACCCGGCCGACCCGGAAACGCTCCTGCGCCGCCTCAAGCCCCGATTGGCCCGCACCGCATGACGCCGACATCACCGCCCACCACACCGGCCAACACCCTCCCCAAGTGGCAGCCCAACTGGTCACCGGATCACACCGACCCCGGCCTGCCACCCATCACCGTGATCACCGACCCCAACGACCACCCCGACTACACCACCACCGCACTAGCCGCCCACCAGCCCGCCGCCGGCCGCATCACCGTCCACCCCACCCCCCTCGCCACCGCACCCGCCTACCTGGCCCACGACCTCATCCGCGCCCTCGGCAAACATCTCCCGCCACCGGATGCCGAACCGCCCTGGTGGACCACCAACGCCGACGACTCCTGGCGGGCAGCAGTGGCATGGACCAAAGCTCTCGGCATCAGCCACTACGTCGTCTGCCGCGCCCACCGCATCACCGCCCGCCACCTCGAACACCTCATGGCCCTGCGCGAACATACCCGCATCCAACTCACCCTCGTCGTCAGCGGTCCGACACCGGCCGCCCTGGCCACCATTTGCAAAACCGTCCCCCACCACCACACCGACACCCTCGAAGGCACGCGCCGACATCTGCCACACGCCCACCAGCCCCTAGTCGCTCCCTCAGAGCGCTACTCCTGGTGGCACCCCGCCCCCTTCCCCGCCCCACCCGACGAACCCTGGTACGAGCTGCCCTCGCGCCCCCGTCGACCGGCTCCCCTCACCCACGACAGCCCCGCAGTCGACCGCGCCACCACCGGCCGCCCCGATACCAGCCACGAAGCCGTGGCCCAGCGCATCCACACACGCATCGGCCATCCCGTGCATGCCGCGGCCGTCGCCGTCCGTGTCCTGACCGGCTACGACACCGACCAGCTGCCCCAGGTCACCATCCCCACACCGCAACGCCCGCGCGCCCACCTACCTGCGCATCTGCCCACGTGGGTTATCCCCCTCCTGGACGCCTCCCGCGTCTACACCGAACTGCAGGGTCACATCCGCAGCGACCTGCCTCCCCACCTGTCAGGAGCTGACAGACCCTTCCACCTCGCGAGCTGGGACAAGGACGACGTCGCCCGCGCCAGCGAGACCTGCAGCCTCACCCCGGCCCCCACCCGCAAGCGGCCCAACACCCCCAGAAAGAGCAGACAATGACATCGCGCGTCGCCTTCATGCGACAGATCCTGTCGCATGCTGTAGACTGTAAGGGTGATGTTGAAGCGAGTGCTGCTCCAAGAACTGCGGCGCATAGCCGGGGAAAAAGGGGCGGATCTCGTTTTCGTGACGGAGCGGCCGAGGCACGATGTCTACGAGCTGTTGGGCACCCGCCTTCCCGTTCCACGGAGACGAGAGATCGCCGAGTGGGTCGCCGATGAGCTGATCAAGGCGGCGGAGGGAGCGTGAACGAGTAGTGGGGGCCGAGCGCAAGTCGGCCCCCACGCCGACCACGTTCTCACCACCTCGGCGGTACACGCAAGGAAGGTGAAAAGGAAGGGAAGGGAAGGAGAATGGTCGACACACCGACGTTTCACGCTGTCGCGAGACGGGATGGCGCTTACTGGGCCGTGCGTATCACCGACCTGCCGGACGGCTGTGTCGGGGTCACTCAGGGGCGTACCTGGACCGAGGCGAGAAAGATGGCCGCCGATGTCGTCTCGGCGCTGCTCGATGTCTCAGAAGAGTCCTTCAAGGTCGAGCTGCGGCCGGCGGATCCGGAGCTTGCCGAACTGGTGAGCAAAGCGGAAAAAGCAAGGGAGGAAGCAGACAGAGCGGCCACGAAGGCAGCCGAGGCCCTCGCCACCGCCGCCCGTACCCTCACCGCGAAGGTAACGGTCAGGGACGCTGGAGCCATCTTGGGCGTCTCGCACCAGTACATCGCCAAGCTTGCACCCAAGAGCAACTGACACTGACTGGCTTGTGCGCTCCCGCAGCAGTTCCGGGGATCGCACAAGCCAGTCCAGTTCCAACAGCAGGCGGCAATCGCCCGGAACCAGCCGGAGAGGCCAGGCGCGTACTGCCGGGCCGTGTCGTTACAGTCAGGACGCCTGCCGTCTGTCTCCTGTGGCTGCTGTCGGCCCATCCCCGCCCCGAGACGTTGTCCGATCAGATCTCTCTTTGCGGGCCACGAAGACCAGAGCATGTGTGCCGCTGTGGTCGGTGGCCTGGATTGCCGGCTGCAAGGCGGGGCCGTCCGTGGTCACGGCGGCGGGCAAAAGGTCGTCCTCAGGGTTGCCCCGCACGGCTCCGTTGGCGGAAGGGGTCGAGAGGAGGTCGTAAGTGATGCGCTTCAGCACTTGATCGTCCTGATCGTTGACCGCTGCGGCCCGGTCCAGGGCCTGCTCGATGTCGTCACCGACGGGATCGACCATTACGGCGGGTTGCGCGAAGGAGGCGGGCGGGATCTGCGCGGCGGTGTCGTTCGGCGTCGCATCGCGGAGCTGGTCGAGTTCCTCAATGAGTTTGCAGAGCTGGTCCTCGACGACAGCGGCTAGTTCTTCGGCCTGGCGTTGCTTTTCCTGGGCACGCAGCAGTTCCTGCCGGGCACGCTGCTCTTGCTCCTGAGCGCGGAGGAGCTGCTCCTGAGCCTGGAGCATGGCGTCGGGAGCGAAACTCGAGGTACGCAGCTGCTCGTACTCGCAGTTCAGGTCCGTGATGCGCTGTTCCAGCTTGTTGACCATGGAAAGGAGCACCATTATCAGTTTCGTGGAGTTGGCCTCGGCCTCGCGCAGCTGGTTCTGCTGTACCAAGACCTGGGTGAGTAGTCGGTACGTCTGGACCTGGCGTGTACGCGGGATGTCGACCGTGCCCGATGGCTGCGGTGCGGACGCCGCACGCGCGGCGTTCCACAGAAGCATGGCCTGCTGATGGACGTTCTGCCGAGCCGGAGGCGGCACAGTGATGTAGATCAAGCTCTCGACAAACTGTCGCGGCGGAACGGTACCGCCCAAATAGAGAGCAGTCTGTGTCTTGGAGTAACCCAAGGGCTCGCACAGGGCAGACAGGGGCTTACCCGTCTGGAGAACGCAGTCGCGCAAGTACTTCGACAGGGCCTGGGCCGGTGCGGTGCCCGCCCGCACAGGCTTCCACGGACGGCCTCTGCGAGGGCTGGTGCGGCCCGGTGCGGACGACTTCGCCGTCTTCGTACAGCCGGGCGTGGACTGCGGGCGCAAGCGTTCGAAGGCGTCTATCCATGGTTCGTGGAGGTCCGGAGGCAGACCGCAAGCGATCAGGTATCCGCGGAGCTGGCTGGCATCGGCAGGCAGTGAGCTGGCCCGTCTGATGCGATGAGCCGTCGAGCGCGGCAGCACACCGGGGCCGCCGCCCTGGTCCTCCATGCTTCGCACGGTGGGAGCTCCGGCCCGCAGATGCAGATCGGCCAGTCCCCTGCAGAACTCGGGGACGGCACCGAAGAACTGCGGTTGGGGAACCCGGCGAGCATGCCGAGGTGCGAATGAGGCGTGCCGGGCCGACTTCCACAACTCGCGCCCCTCGTGCAGAAAATGGTCAAGATCTTCCCCCAAGGGCGCCCCGCAGCCCTGGATGAACGCAACGACGGTGGTGAGCTTGGGTACGACAGTTCCTGATGCTGCCCGCTTGAGCGTGGCAGTGGACAGACCGGTTCGCTGCGCCAGAGCCTGATGCGTCATCTGTGCTGTTGCCTTGCGGGTACGCAGGAATGCGGCGAGATCGCCAAACTCGGGAACTGTGTAATCCACCGGCCTGTCGGGGCGCCCCATGACCGCGGCCTACCGCTCGGGTCCGAGAAGGGCGCGGAGAGCTGAGCTGATCCGCCGTGTTCCTCCGGCAACAGTCAGCACAACGACGCCGGAGCCGATCGATCCGGCACCGCCGATCAGCCACAGCACCTGGGGGACTGGCATCTTCAGCGCTGCCAGCAAAACGGCGGTTTCAAGGAAGGCGATGATGACGCACGCGTGAGGGAACCCGAACCGGGGCGGGCCCTCGCGTGGTGGTGCGGCGGCCGAGGGCGAAGCGGTGTTATGCATGTGCACTCCCTGATCGAACCGTCCGGCGGTCGGTCGGACCGGCGGACGGGCTACTGGCTCCAATTGGCTGTGGGCATCGGGCGGTTGGCGCCGCCGTGCGATGCTCGCCATCGCGAGCATCGCAGCTCCCCGCCGATCTGTAGATAGCCCGGAATGACCCCCAGCGGGGATTGGCTCAGCAGTGTGCGACGGCCCGGACTTGTTCGCCTTCGCGGCTTGCTGGCGACGTCCCTTGCGAGCAGCGGCAATGGGGTCGCCCGCCGGGAGTTTCGCCGCTTGCGGGCGAAGGTTGGCTCGGCGCTGTCCCAGTTGCGCTTGTCTCACCGGTGCACCGGTGAGACCGTCGACAGGATGACAGCATCCTTCACAGTGACGCTGTCGCCTCCTTGATTGCTACTGGCTCCAACCAATCGGTGACCAGGGGGCACTCGCAGACTTCATGTTGGCGCATGAGCTGCACACCGTGGGCGTTTCCGTGCAAGCGGGAGCGCCCGTCGGGCTGTCCTCTCTGAAACTCAGGGCAGGCGCTTGACTTCGACCTGTCGTCTCGAGGACGTCAAGCGGGCCCCGCCAGACGGCTGTGGGTCGTCTGGTCCTCGCGGCCCCACACTTCAGGCGCCCCTCGAAACGGTAGACGACAGGCATCACTTGCCCTCCTTCCCCCTCGTGCACACTGCGCCGCACACGGCCTGGCCCAGACCGTCTTGCCGGACCATGCCCCCAGGCAGGGCCTGCTCACAGACGGACACACTCTGACCGCTGCCCCCGCACAGAAGGTGGCGCCGCCGGAGACGAATGGCTGGTTTGTACCGCGCACACCACCGCAGGAAAGGGTACGCATGTTCTATTTAAGGGAAGCTGTGACGGGCTGCGGTGACGGATGGTTGGATGCCGGTGTCTAGCGGTTTGATGGTTCGTTGGACACGCCACGGGCTGGACGGCCAGGCCTGCGGGCAGCCGTGACCGCAAGGATGGGGAGCCGACGGGTGAGTGACCGAAGTTCGATCGAGTGGACCGAGGCGACGTGGAATCCCACGACCGGCTGCGACCGGGTCTCGGACGGATGCGACAACTGCTACGCGCTGACGCTGGCGAAGCGGCTCAAGGCCATGGGGTCGGCGAAGTACCAGAACGACGGCGATCCCCGCACCTCCGGCCCCGGCTTCGGCCTGACCGTGCACCCGGACGCGCTGCGGGTGCCACTGGGCTGGAAGGCGCCGCGCACGGTGTTCGTGAACTCGATGTCGGATCTCTTCCACGCCCGCGTCCCGCTGGACTACGTCGAGCAGGTCTTCGACGTCATCGCGCAGACCCCGCAGCACACGTATCAGGTGCTCACGAAGCGGGCGCGTCGGCTGCGGCAGGTCGCCGACCGGCTGGAGTGGCCGGCCAACCTGTGGATGGGTGTGTCCGTGGAGAGCGCGAAGGAACTGCCGCGTGTGGATGACCTGCGGCAGGTTCCGGCCGCGGTGCGGTTCCTGTCGTGCGAGCCGTTGCTCGGGTCTTTGGACGGGCTGGACCTGACGGGCATTCACTGGGTGATCGCCGGAGGCGAGTCCGGCCCCCGCTTCCGCCCGATGGAGCAGGAGTGGGTCACGGGGATCCGGGACGCCTGCCTGCAGGCCGATGTGGCCTTCTTCTTCAAGCAGTGGGGCGGTCGGACCCCGAAGGCATCCGGCCGGCATCTTCAGGGCCGGACCTGGGACCAGATGCCTATGCCCGAACCTGTGCCTGCAGGCTGATCCGGCTCTTCGTCGTGAGCTTGCCCGGCGACTGGACGGCGATCACGCCGTCCTGCCGCATCTGCCGGGCCGCCTGCAAGGCGTGCTTCGGCATCCAGCGGGCGGTCTCCGTCAGCAGCCACTCGCCGATCGCCTCCACAGTGGTGGCCCCGGCACTCAGGCGCTGGGCGACCAGCTCGGCCAGCTCGTCGTCGATCAGACCCGCGGCCTGGAACAGGTCGAGCTGGCCGTCCGCTTTGGCACCTCGGGTGCGGGGATCGCGGAAGCTCTCGCCGTCGAGGTCGTCGACCTTCCACATGGCGTCCTTCATCGCCTTCAGGCCCGCGGTGCTGCCGGTGCCGAAGACGAGGTAGAGGGGCTGCCCGGTACGGGGGACGAGTTCGAATTGCAGCTGGTAGCCGAAGCCGGCCCGCCGCAGCGCGTCCCGGTAGGTGCGCAGCCACACGCGCCACTTCTCGTCGGGACCCAGCTCGTCGGCGGCCGCGGTCCAAAAGCCCCGGCCGCCGAAGACCGTGTCGAGGATGTCGGCGTTGAGCTCCTCGCGGCGGCTGAACCAGTTGGGTCCGAAGGTGGTGATGACTTCGCTGGAGCGGTTGCGGGCGATGCGGGACATCACGTGCAGCGGCACGTTGACGCTGCCCCAGCTGTCGAAGATCCCCAGGATCGGGTGGCCCCAGGCTCCGAGCTCATCGAGGACCGTGAGGCTGTCGCGGCCCGCCTCACCGCGCCGGACCTCCACCCGTACCGGCAGATCCTTGAGCGGTCCGAAGCGGGAGACGAGTTCCGCCACGAGGTGCTCGTGGCGCGCGCGGTCCTTCTCGATGAATATCAAATGCACCCGCCGGGGGCTGAGGTGCATGCGGTCGACCGCGTGATGACCGAGCAGGCGGTCCAGGATGAACACCGGCGAGCCCGGCTCGCCGTCCTCGTAGCGGCCCGGGCCGGCGAACGCATCCAGGAGCGTGACCCGGGGCCGGGAGTAGCCGGTGCTCTGGGAGGTCTGCAGCAGGATCGGCCACCAGGCGTCCAGGTACCGCTGGTACAACCGGTGCTTGGCCGCGGTCGCCGGCTCCAGCTTCCACAAGACGCCCATCCGTGCCCCCTGTTCAGGATCGCCACGGTCGGCGGCTGGCGCGTGCCAGTCGCATCCCCTGGTAACAGATGGTGTGCGCAACGACGTTCAGCGTAAAGACCGCGTACCAGCCGCTGGGGGAGCGGACCGTCCTGCTTGAAGAGCGTCGGCCACCGGATCGACCCCCTCCGGCAGAATGCCCCGGCGAGTCTGCCGCGGAAACAGCCCGACGGGTCGGCCGCCTCGTCCCCATTCGCTTACCCCCGGGTGATTCTTCGCTCCCATCTGCGCGGTGATGACCCGACCGGCTGCCTCGTCCGCCTCCGTCATGGAGCCGACGGTGGGAGGAGGCCTGGGGTTCATGGGCGGTATCCGGTCAGCCGGTCTTTGACGGTCGCTCAGGACTCCGCTAATCTTCATGCCGAATCAGATATCAGAGTTTGCATGCAGGGAGTGGGTGGGATGCTGCTGACGACCGGGCAGGCAGCCCAGGAACTCGGCTGCGCCATCACCACCTTCCGCCGTCTCGTGCACGCCGGACTGCTGCCGGGCCTGTCCCGCCGTGGCGTGCGCGTCATGGTTCCGCTCCATGTGGTCCAGGCACTCGGTCAGCGCCGGCACGCCCCGCTGGACCGGCTGGATGCTCAAGAGATCGCCGTCCTGCGGGTCGACGCGGCCAAGCAGGTACAGGAACCGGACCGGAACTGGATCGGCTTCGCCGCCTCCCTCGCCTCCGAGGACCTCCTCAAGGCGCTGCGCGGCTGGTGGCGCTGCGATGCGCCGAGCGTGGCGGCCGCCGGAGTCCTGCCGGTGACCCTGTCGGGCTACGTGGTGGCCGTGCTGACCGGCCTGGAAGTCTGGGAGAAGAACGCCCAGGGCCGCTATGCCTTCCCTCACGCGCGGCTGGCGGGCTACGTCACCGACCTGGCCACGCCCGTCCATCACGTGACTGCCTCCTCGCAGGCCGACCGGATGCTCGCTGATCTGCTGCTGGGCAGCCGGCTTGTCTCCCACTCGGGCGGGGCGATCGCCTACGTCCCCGCACCCGCCGCCGCCCGCCGTCCGGACAAGGAAGCCTGATGGACGCACAGCGCTACACCGCAGCCCTCGCCGAACTGCGCACCGTACGGGACGAGATCAAAAAGACCCGGGCCGCCCTGGCGAAGCTGGAGGCCGAGCGGGACCGGCAGATCACACAGCTGGCCGGGTACGAGAAGGCGAAGGCGGAACGGATCGCCCCGGCGGCCGGACTGAGCCTGACCCACATCGTCACCCTGGCCCCCGCCCTGGCCCCCGACCGCCTCACCACAGCCGAGACCACCCCGCCCCGCCCCGAGCCGGACGCCCCAGCCATCGCCGCCGACGACAGCACCGAGAGTCCGCCCCACCCCGCCACCCAGACGGGAGCCGTGGCGCCCGCGACGGCCGCCGTCACAGCAGCGCAGCCCGTCGCCGCCTCGCCGCCGGCCGCTCCTGCCGAGGACTCTGCCTCCGGGAAGCCCCAAGCCCCCGACGCGCCGCGTGCCCTCCCGTCGATCCCCGACGGGGCAGCGGGCAACAGCTGGTTCACGCACACCCCGAACCTGCTCTCCAAACCACCGAACTTCACCCAGCAGGCCCGCTCCACCGTCTTCCTGGACACGGACACGGGCGTGCTGGTGCACCGCAGCCAGACCCACCGCCTCGACCTGGCCGACACCTCGGTCGCCGCCATCCTGACCGCCGTCTTCCAGACCCTTCCCGAAGGCACGGAGCGCATCTACATCACCGCCGGTGACCCCTGGCACCGCGACGCCGACCGCTACCCCTACCTGAGGGATGCGGTCGCGGCCTGGCTGAACGCCCCCACCCCGGGCTGGCGCACCGACACCGGCCGCGGCAAAGACCGGATGGCCGGACACTTCGTCCACGCCCGCAACCCCGTCGGCCGCTACCAGCGCGACAACGGCGACAGCCACGTCGAAATCCGCTCGGTGGGGGAGTGGTTCGAGACCAGCGGCGACGACCCGGCCACCATCCGGGACGCGTTCGTACTGCTGTGGCAGGCCCTGCGCCGCCACTGGACCGACGCCGTCATCATGGGCTCCCCCTCCCAGACCGGCCGCGACCTGTGGACCCGCACCATCCCCACCCGCGGCCAGCACGCCGACGGCTTCCCCGTCCTGTCCGAGGAACTGCGCGGCCTGCTGCACGCCACCGCCGGCCAGGGACGCAACGAACTCATCCTCCCGCCCCGCGTGCCCGAACAACTGCCCCAACTCGTCGAGTACGACCGCACCTTCGCCTACGCCAAACACACCTGGAAGTCCCCGGTCGGCACCCCCCGCCGGATCACGGCCGCCACCTTCGCCTCCTGGAGCGAGAAGGAACAGACCCGGGCCCTGTACGGGTGCGGGCACTGGCAGGTACGCGTGACCGTCCCTGACACCTGGACTCACGTCGGCCTGCTGCCCGCCCCCGCGCCGGGCGAGCGCGCCTGGCACTACCCGGCAACCC
Organism: Streptomyces sp. SAS_272; assembly: GCF_052543235.1. Classification (NCBI taxonomy): domain Bacteria; kingdom Bacillati; phylum Actinomycetota; class Actinomycetes; order Kitasatosporales; family Streptomycetaceae; genus Streptomyces; species Streptomyces sp. SAS_272. Next base: position 13,656 of record NZ_JBMNDR010000028.1, read on the forward strand.
CAGGTACGACCTTCACCACCTGGGCCGGCGGCCCCGAAATCCACACCACCCTGTCCAACCCCATCACCCCGTGGAAGATCGAGATTCTCGACGGGATCCTGTGGGAGGACGGCAAACCCGTCGACGACTGGGCCAAGAAACTCAAAGAGACCTGGACCAACCTCTCCGCCCAGGCCCACTTCCAGGGCGACGCCCAGCAGGCCCGCGCCGCCCACCTCGCCTCCCGCGCGGTGCGCGCCATCCTCCTGTACGGCATCGGCTCCTTCGCCCAGCGCCCCCGCATGGTCACCGGCACCACCCCCCGCACCCTGGAGCGCGACGTCCCACCGGATGCGGAAATCATCGGCTTCGACGACGAGCAGATCACCTGGCAGAAGCCCACCGGCTTCAGCCGCGACCCCAACGCCCACCCCGAATGGGCCGCCGCGATCTGGTCCGGCGCCCGCGCCGCCCTGCTCACCCAGCGCCACCGCGACGACAACATCTACGCCGGCGCCCTGCATACCGAGCCCGGCAGCGTCGTCGCCTTCCGCACTGACGCCCTCTACCTCACCCAGCCGCAGGCCTGGCCGCACCACCATCAGCCCGGCGACTACCTCCTCAAGGGCCACCTCACCGGCCCCGTGGCCGCCCCCACCACCGAGGGAGAACTCCTTGCCCTGCGGGACGCCGGACGCGCCGCCCTCACCCCGAGCGCAGGAGAGGCCTGATGCCGCCCCGCCCCCGCCGTAACCGTCCCGCTGGTCAAGGCGAGTTGAACGAGGCCGCCCAGTTGGCCGACCAGCTGCAGACGGCCGGCTACTCCAAGCGCGACATCGCCCGCATCATCAACCGCGACGCCTCTTTGGTGTCCCAGTTCTACTCAAAGAACAAAGGCGCTGCCTTCGTCCCCGCCCTGCGCCAGGTCCTGGCCGCCGTCCAGACCGGCGGCATCACCGACCTCCCCGACCTCGCTTCCATCGCGGGCCGGTACATCACCCGCCGTACCACCGCCTCTGGTGCCACAGCCCGGGTGCGCGGCAAAGCCGTCCTGATCACCCCCACCGGTTCCGGCACCGGCCGCGTCGGCGCCCAGGCGATCGCCTCCGGCTCCTCCCGGCTGCGCCCCCTGATCGCAGAAGCCGCCCGCCGCGGCCTGCGCCTGGCCTTCACTGTCCGCCTGGCCAAGACCGGCTACGTGCACCCGTCTGGCAGTCGCACCGACTCACCCGGCATCCGCCGTGACGTCATCCAGCGCGCCGATCACACCGAGGAGCGCTCCTATGGCTCCGCCCAGACCGGCGGGCACGATGCCGCCGGCTTTGCCCAGCGCGTCGACGCCGCAGGCGGAGACGTCACCGCGGCCGTCCGTCAATGGCTGGTGGAGACCGGCCGCATTCGCCCCGATGCGCACATCATCCATCTGGAGATCCGTACGTGGCGGCCGCGCTGAGGACAGGATCGGCATGCTGCGGCAGCCGCCAGCGTCGCCCCCAGAGTGACAGCTCTCTGTCGGCAGCGGCAGCTGAGACTGTAGGGGCCGGGTCCGGCAGAGCGGGGTGTCGGCGTCTCGGTGGCCGTATCTGAGCGGTAGCTGAGTTGACCGGCTGCCGCGGAACGTCTTGCGCCGCGGCTGCAGCCGGAGCGCAGGTTCCGCCATACGGGCACCGGCGGTGGCCGGGTCTGGTCTGGCCATGGCCGTGGTCGCGGCCTGCTCGGTCAGGTTCCGCTGGCGGGGCCGGGTGGTCATGGGGCTTCTCCCTCTCGCAGGTCACCGCCGCCGGCGCGGCGGTGTCGGAGTAACTGGTCGTAGTGGGTCACCGAGGGCAGCGGCCTGGTGTCCGGCGGAAGATGGTTCAGCTTCCACTCGTGCAGGAAGGTCACGCTCGCCCCTTCCAGTCCGGCAGTCGGCCGCGGCGTCTGGGCCTCGGCGGCAGCGGGTTCGTCCTCGGCCTGAGCGGCTTTGCGGGCCTCCAGCGCGACCGCGTCCGCGGTCAGGGCCCCGGCCCGAAGGGCGGTGGCCAGGCCGGCGACGATGTGCTCGTGCGCGAGGTGGCGGCCCAGCAGCAGTACCTCGATCAGAGCCCGGGTGCCCTCGGTGTCGCCGTGGGCCCGAACCGCCGCGGCCCACCAGGCGTCGTGGACCGGGGTGAACTTCCCAGCCGAGCGGGCCTGGTCGAGCGCGGTCGCGCCGGGAAAGGCACCTGGCTTGCGGATCAGGGCCTCCAGGTAGTGATCCAGCTCCAGCCGACAGCTGCCTTTGGCGATCAGCCGATCATGCCGGGCCACCTCCACGTTCCTGTCGTAGACCACCAGGTGAGAGGCGTGCAGCAGCACCCGGACCCGCTTGCCGATCAGGCGGACCGGCACCGAGTAGCGGTTGGTGCGGACCGCGAACTGGCCGTAGCGGTCGACCCGCGGAGTGAACACCCGCCCCGTCTCGAACGGATCCTCCGGCAGTGGCAGCAGCCGCGGGCGCTCGTCCTCGAAGTACTCGTCGATCGTTCGTGCCCTGGCCCCGATCCGGCGCCGCCCGTCGTGCCGGTCCCACTGCTCGACCAGCTCGTTCAGCTCCGCCAGCGACTCGACCTCCGGAACCTTCTCTGAACTACCGAGATGAGGCCACCTTCGTTCTGTCAAGTCTGAGCGTGTTGCCGAGGTCGGCGGTCGAAGAAAACGCCCTCCACCTCCAGGGGCCAGCGCCGTAGTCTTCATCGAGTGATCGTCATCGACAGTAACCAGCTCATCCAGGCTCAGCCAGGCAGCCCTGTGTGGCTGCTTCTCAAGGCTGTAGGCGAGCAGACTGGGCACTCGCTCGCGATCAGTGATGTGTCGCTCTGGGAAGCCACAAACAAGGCACGAGAGCTCATAGCGGCGGACAGCCAGGCAGCGAGCAAGGCGCTTCAGAAGTTGAACGGCAGGCTCCGGTCCTACGAGGTTCGCGCCGACGTGCCCACCGTCGCCGAGGTGGACATATCTAACAGTCGAATCGATGCGGTGATCCGCCGATATGAGTTCCGGCTGCGGGAGGCATTTCAGGTCCTGACGACCCCGCCTGACGCCGCAGTTGAGGCGCTTCGGCGCGAAGCCCTGAAGCTCCCGCCCTGCAAGCCCAATGGTGAGGGCGGACGTGACACATCCATCTGGCTCACAGCCCTAAGGGCTGCCACGAATGAGCAGGCAGACACCGGCACGGCTCTGCCCTTGATCTTCGTGTCGCGTGACAAGGGATTCACTGACCCCGCCGATGTGGAGCGCCTGCACCCAGCTCTCCGCGATGATCTTCCAGACGGTCTGGATGTGGTGTTCTGCCGCAGCCTTCCCGCCGCCTTTGCGGAGGTTAGCGACCCGGCAGAACCGTCCAGCCTAGTAATCGACACCAGCAGCCGGGAGGTCAGTGACCGCATCATCACAGCTGTCGTCGAGGGGGCGCTTCCGGGCGTCCCCGAGGCCGTGAGCGCTGGTCACCGTGAAGGGAACAGCCAGGTCTTCACTATGGGCGATCTTCTGCGGTCAGCCTCCGTCCTATTCGAGGGGTTCAACGAACCGCCGATTGCGTCCAAGAAGCCTGGCCAGACCGTTGTGGTCGGAACCGGCTCGTGGCGTTTCCTGCCGCCTGCCGAAGACGCGGAACCTTCAACGGACGCCCGGCTCACGCGGGGGCGAAGGTATGCCTTCGGTGAACGAATCGGTAGGTCGCTGTGCGTTACCGCCACTCTGGTGTGGACAGTCGACCCCAACGGCGGGCTCGGAGACTTCCAGGTGGCCCAGGTCTCCAGCCACGCCTACTTCATCGGACCTGCGACGCGAGTGACCGCCCATGACGACGGAAGCATCAGCACCACTCCTGTCACCCTCGGACCAGACGGAGTCTGGGGTACCACCTGCTGATTCGCCCTTGGGGATGCCCTCAGAGGCACATCCATCGGACACGAAGGAACTCGGCGTCTTCGAGTCGGGGCTGGTGGTGATCTGGCGTCCCGCGATGTCGGGGAAGGCGGGCATGCCGAGGTTGATGGCTGCGGTGCGGCTGGCAATGAGGTTGTCGAGCTGGGCGAGTTTGGCGTTCGCCGCGGCCAGGCTGACCTTGAGTCCTTCGGCTTCGCCGGCCCAGCCTTCGTGTTCGGCTTCGGTGATGCGGGCGAGGAGGTTGTCGCGGATGTCCACGAGTCGTGACCGTTGGGCTGGGTCGGCCCGCAGGAGCGGGCATCGGATGCAACTGTGCTCGTGAATGCAGCTGGTGCCGTAGGCTCGTCCGCAGTCGCCGAGCGCGACCTTGCGGCGTTCGAAGTGCCCGAGGAAATCGTCCCATTCCTCCTCGGTGGGGCTGCGGTATTCCTCGCTCGGACGTAGTTCCCGGCGGCGGGCGATGAACGCCCGGTGCCCGGTAATAGCCTCCTCGGGATAGACGGCCTTGTAGCCCATGGTCGTGTTGATGTCCCGATGGCCCAGAACCAGTTGGGCGATGTGCGGTGGTATCCCGTTCATGACGGCGTCCGTGGTGAAGATTCGCCGGAAGTCGTGCGGAGCGAAGCGCAGCGGTCTCCCGGTCGTGTCGGTGAACCCGGTGGCGGCGAGGGCGTCCTGCAGGAGGGTGCGGATGCCGTCGATAGGGATGGGCCTGTCCTCCAGTCCGATCTTGCGCTGGAACAGCAGGGGCAGGGGCGGGTTCCAGACCTTCTCGTGGTGGTCGTAGGCGATCACGAGGGGGACGCTGCCGTCGGCGGTGCGGATGCGGCAGATGATCGCGGAGAGCACATCGGCGAGTTCCGGGGAGACGACCAGGAGCCGTTCCTCATCGGTCTTGGAAGGCGCGATCTGCAGCAGCGGGACGAGTTCACCGGTGCTCGGCAGCCGGTATTGGACCAGGCTGTGGTGCGAGATCTCGCTCAGCTCCTCGATGCGCACTCCGGTCATCCGCAGGACCTCAACCGCAGCCCAGCCCCAGAAGGCGTTGCTTTCCTCACGGGCCAGGTTCCGGCGCCGCCCGGTGTCGAGTTCCTCTCCCCACAAGTGCGGCGAGTGTCGCTTGAGAACCGCGCGTCGGAGCGTCGTGCCGTCGGCGGTGAACACCTCGCCGGGGTGGGTGTGTCCGGCGGCCTCCAAGCGGGCGGCGGCTGCCTTCCGGTTCCGGTCGACTGCGTCGATCAGCACCGGGAGGACGGGCAGACGTTCGCGGGTGCGCTGATCCATCCGGGCCTTTTGACGGGACTTCATCTTGCGGTGCTGGACGTCGTCGGCTCGGATCGGACAAGGGACCGCCCAAGGTCCCCAGCGGGACGGCTCGTCCAGCGCCCACTGCGCGAGGTCGAGATAGAAGGCCCGTACTGTCATCAAGGTCTCGGAGGCGGTGGCCCTTTCCACCGTGGTTTCCACGACGTCGCCGTGCTCGTTGGTGGTGCGGACGGTGCGGGTCTGCAGGCGTCTCTTCCAGCTGGCGGCAATGTCGGGAGGAAGCCGGAGCGAGTCGATGCCGGCATGGTGCTTTTCCAGGTCCTTCCAGAACCACAGCGCCAGCGCGGTCGCCAGGCCGGTCAGCGTGTTGTAGTCGACGGATGGCTGACGTTCCATCAAGTAGTCGACCAGCAGGTCGCGGACGGGACGGCAGGGCAGGTCGTAGCGGTCGACGAGCTGTTCGGCGGTGAGCTGGCCGGGAAAACGCGTGCTGAACATGCGGACCGAGGTCGGGGCGTCGGCGGGGAAGACGCCGAGGGAGTGCAGCAGCTGGTAGGAGAACGGGCTGTGCCGGCTGGCCTTGGCCGGTCCGGGGAAGACCTCCCGGCTAGTCTTCAGCAGTTCGAGGCAGTCGCCGGGGGTGACATCGGCGACCGTGCCGCCCTTGGCCGCCATGATGAGCGCGATCTTCTCGATCGCGGGCAGCACGGTGGAGTCGCCCACCGTGCTCGCCTTCCGCAGGGCCCGAAGCGAGGCGATGGCCTCGCCGTCGCGGACACGCTCCATTTCGTTAGCGATCCGCAGCGGCGAGGCCGTGGCCATCAGCCAGCCCAGGTCAGGCCGCAGGACGTCACCTCCGATCAGTTGGACCAGGCCCATGCCGAGGATGCTGAAGATCCGCTCTCCTCGTGGGCCGAGATTGTCGACGCTCTTCAGGTCGCTGATGAGCCGGGTCCGCCAGTCCACACGTCCGTCGACGCCGACGCCGCTGGCGTCCCACCGTTCCTGCCAGGTGGTGCCGGGCTGCATCTCCAGCCAGTCGAGCACCTTGAGCAGGGTCAGTTTCCGGTTGCAGCGGGTCTTGGAGTCGTTCCCGAGGAACGGTGGCTTGAGCATCCGGGACACCACGGCGGCCCGGCTCTGCCGGGTCGCCGGCCAGCTCTTCGGGTTGGTCCGGGGCGGGAACTTCTTCCAGAGGGCGACGGCCTCCGCGCTGAGCTGCCAGGGGCGGGCGGCCACCGCCTCGGTGATGGCGCCGGTGGTCACGGTCGCCCCCGGCCGAACAGCACGTCCAGGCTCTCGGGCCGGTAGTGCAGAGTCGGCTCCGAGGGCTCCGCCGGTTCCTCGGCCTGGCGACGGTGGTGGGCCAGGACGCTTTCGATGACGTCCTCGGTGGTGGGCGTGACGTACCGCTGAGTGGTGGATAGACGTGCATGTCCGAGGACCCATTGGACGTCCGTGATCGGCATCAGCGGGTCACGGGCGAGCCGGTAGGCCGCTGTGTGCCGCAGGTCGTGCAGCGACCAATCCGACCCCAGCGTGCTGTTCGCGCGGACGAACATCGCTCGCGCGGCATGGTAGTTGAGAGCACGAAACGGCCGTCGCAGCGTCCACCACAGCGGGTCGTCGGGGCCGGTGGGCACCAGTTCGTGCATCTGCTGCTGGTAGAGCCGCAGCCAGACGAACGCGTCCGGCGAAGCCGGGAGCTGCTGCAGGGCGCGCGAGCCCTTGCGTACCACCGTGACCAACTGGCGCCCCGGGTCCGTGCCGGAGCACAGCACCCCGAGCAGCTCGGAAGCCCTGGCCCCGGTGGAGATCCAGAAGGCGACCATGGCCCGGTCACGGTCCGAGGACAGCTGGGCGAACAGCTCGTTGAACACCGCATCGGGGATCTGACGCGGGATACGTTGCGGCTGCCGTGGTCGGAACAGTCCTGCCCGTTGCGGGCGCCATGGCTCCATCGGGTTGTGATGCGCGTTCACTCGCGGAGCCCTGGCCAGCGGGAACGGGTTGACCAGCGGACCAGTCCCGGCCTCCAGATGGTGGGCGTAGAAGCTGCGGAGCACCGTCTCGCTGTGCGCGACCGTCGACGCCGCGTACGTCGTCCCGACCGGCCGCTTCCCGGTGATCGGATTCGTGCCCCGGGCGACCGGCCGAACAGCCGACGACGAGGTTGATGCCGAACTCCGGTGCGGTCGAGGAGGCTTGGCCGTGATCTGAATCCACCGGGAGAAGTCGCGGGCCTCGATCCGGGTCGCCTCGTTCCACGGCACCTCGACCGCCCACAAGAAGCGGAACCAGCGCAGCAGGTCCATGCCGTACGAACGCTGAGTCGTCGCAGGCCGCCCGGCCGCCTGCAGATCGTTCATGTACGCAGCCGCTGCCCCCACCATCGCCCCGGCAGGATCCACCAGACGATACGGTTCCCACGGGTCACCACTCTCCACGAGCGCACCCACCCGGGACACCACCAGTGAACCCAAGTCCCTTGAGACATCCTCACGTTCGAGCATGTCAGGGGACGGTAGCCAGCCCGCCTCCGCCATGTCCGAAGAACAAGAAGAGAACCTCCCGTAGTTCAGTCAACACGCCGGCACGAAGTGGTTGCGGCGGAAGTAGCCGATCTGGCCCTCGACGCCGCCCTTCTCGTGGGCGCCCTCGATACCCGGCCGGCAGTAGAAGCTCTCGATCCCGAAGTGCGACTTGAAGGCGATCCACCGGTCAGCCTCCACCCGGGCCCGGCTCAGCCCCAGCACCCGGGCGACGGCCGCCTTCAGGTTGTCGTAGCGGACCTTGCTCCGCGGAACCCCGCCCAGCGTCCGCAGCGCGTGGACGTGGCCCTCGAAGAACGCCTCCTGCCCGCAGGAGGCGAAGACACGGTGGACGGCCTTACCTGAGTAGGACAGGCGGAAGGAGAACAGATAGCAGGTCACCACCTCGCCGGCGAGCTTCACCGTCACGTCGCCGAAGTCGACCTCGGCCTCCATACCGGGCTGGTGCGTCTGCGGGACGAACGCCTCGATCGGAGCCTTGCCCGACTCCACGAGGATCTGCGGCTTGCGGTCGGCGACGTAGCGGCGGACCTGCTGGTAGGAGACCTCGGCGCCGTGCTCTTCGACCAGGCGGTGAAAGATCCGAGTGACCGTGTGCCGCTGCTTGCGCGGCGCGTCCAGGTCGGCCCGCAGGATCCCGTCGACCGTCGCCTTGTACGGGTCGAGCGCGGTCGCCCGGGGCGGGAGCTTCTTCCTCGGTTCCGGCCAGACCGAGTCCACGGCCTTCCTGATCGTCCGCCACGACACGTTGTACTTGCGCGAGATCTCCCGCATCGTCATGCCGTCCCGGTGGTCGCGCCGGATCGCGGCGTACAGCTCGACCTTCGACATCTGCGGCATGACCAGGGCCTTTCACCAGGAGCACTCCCGATGCTGGCCTGGCAAGTACCCCGGTGACGTCGAAACTCGTGAACATCACCCGTCCGTGGTTCGGGGTGACTCCCAAACTCGTGAACAACTGACGTCAGGACTCGTGATTAAAGCCATCCGCCGAGATCGAGTTCCGCAGGCGTCACGGGCACGAGGCGCTGGAGCAGCCCTTCGGCGAGGCAGAGATCATCCCCACTGATCCCTTCCGAGCATCGGTCGCTTCAGCGCAGGGTTTCCGGCGCTCGCTGCTCGTGAGGGGTGCCGGCCCGGGCCGGCACCCCTCACCAGCGTGCACCCCCAGGTGCTACATCCTGGGTGTCACGAGGAGCTGTCATTGGGCGGCGAACCCAGTGCAGGTGATGAAGCGTTGTGAGCCGTCGCCGACGGACCAGACCACGGTATACGTGCCTGGTGGGTAGTGCGCGGCAGCCCCGGGGAAGTCTCCGGGCCAGACCACGGTGGCAGGCGTATCGGACTGTACGGCTGTTCGTGCCAGCCGTGAGGTGCCGTCAGGCATGTAGACGCGGGCCAGGACCTCCATCTCGGCTTGCACAGGATCGATGTTGCCGTACTTGTTGCGCAGACTCAGTTCCACTGCGTCTCCCGCCCGGACATCGCCCGCGGAGAAGATCTGCCAAGCACCGTCGACCTCTGCCTGCTTGCGTGGGCTGCAGTCGAGTTGGGCCGGAAGGTAGGTGAACGGGGGAGCCTGCAGCGGTGAGGCAGGTGTCGCAGACGACGGGCGCGACTGCGCAGACACGATCGTGGTCGTGGTGGGGGAGGGCACCGGGGACCTGCTGACGGTCTCCTTGTTGTGGGTCGGTTCCGTCGTGGGAGCGCTGGAAGACTGTTTCCGGCTGCTCGGTGGCGCCGCCACGTGTCCTCGTTCAGGCGTGGAGGCGGTGGATGCGGCAACGGCTCCGGCTATGCCTCCCACCACTGCGGCCGCCACGATGGCTGCGAGCGACCAACGAAGGCGACTGCGGGATCGTGTAGTAGTGAGCCAGGCGGCGCCGTTGTCTATCGGCAGGTTCCAGTGGCTGCTCACCAGCTCGGACACCCGTGTCGGTTCGGGCCCGCGCGGAGTGAGGGCCGTTGCCTGGGAGGCGAGCAATGCCGTACAGGCATCACTGAGTTCGGCGGCGCTCGGTCGGTCACCAGGCTCTTTGCTGAGCGCCTGTGTAACCAGAGCATGCAGCGCATCTGGCACGCCTTGCATGTCCGGTTCGGCGGACAGGACGCGGAATGCCACGGCATCGGGGGCACCGACGCCGAAGGGCAGACGCCCGGTCGCGGCGTAGGCGATGAGAGCACCCCAGGCGAAGACGTCCCCGACAGGCCCCACGTCCCCGGTGCGGTAGTGCTCAGGACTGATCCAGCCGGGGGTGCCGGTCATCACTCCCGTGCGCGTCACCGAGGTGCCGTCGAGAGCGTGAGCGATACCGAAGTCCAGCATTCGGGGGCCGGCCGGGGCAAGGATAACGTTCTGCGGTTTCACATCCCGGTGGATGATGCCTGCCTCGTGCACGGCCGCGAGGGCAGCTGCGGTTCCGGCAGCCAGCGCGTACAGCGGCGCCCCGCTCAGAGCGCCGCTCGCAGCCACGTGCTGGTCCAAAGTGGGGCCGGGCACATAGGCAGTGGCAAGCCACGGGGTCGGGCTGTCGGTATCGGCATTGTGCACCGGTACCAGACAGGGGCCTGTCACCTGCCTGGAGAGCCGTACTTCTCGGCGGAAGCGGGCCCGGAACTCCTCGTCTGCCGCCTGCGAGGGATGGACGACTTTGACCGCCAATTGCAGCCCCGAGGCATCGAGCGCGGCATACACCGTGCCCATACCGCCTGTCCCAAGCCGCCCGATGACGCGGTAGGGGCCTATGCGACGGGGATCGCCAGCCTGCACCGGCTGGATACGGCTGGACACCAAGGCTCCTTCAGCGTGAGCAGCGGCGCATATCGGCCGGGGCGGATGCTGCATGATATCCGGCGATACGCAGCCGTTCTGGCCTCTCGGCAGGTAGGGCGTGATTGGCCGTGTACGTCACGCGGACGACGTTGTCCGCCCTTAAGGAGCCGTTTCCGTTGGTAGAGGAACGCTCAGTGGTGACGTATGGGCATGGACGGGCGATAGGCCCAGCCTCGATGATCACCAGCGCCTTTGCGGGCGAGGCGGAGAGCAGCGCGTCGCTGATAACGTGATCACCGTTTCGGCATGTTCGCGTCTTGAGGGACTGCCGTCAGAAGCTCCACGGCCCACTCCCACGTCACCTCGTCAGTCTCGCGATCGTGCTGCCAGCAGGAGAGGAGGCGAAGGGTGACCAGGCGGTCGAGGAGATCTGCGGTCTGGCGAGGGGAGTGCCCACACAGGTGGGCCACGAGGGCCATCTCAGTCTCGGATCCGGACGCGCTCGTGTGTACTGCCAGTACGAGTGCGTTCAGGCGTTCTCCATCGCCCGTGCCGGCGGGCGGGGCCAGACTGCCCGGCCTCAGCGCCCAGTGGGCTGCGCGGCGGCGGACTCCCCGGCCCGGTGACTGGTCGAGGACTGCAGGGTCGAGCAGCCGCACCCAGATGTGGGCATTCGGAGATCTGAGCGGTTCCAGCCAGCCGTCACGCGCGAGCTCCCGCCACACTTCGCCACGCCGGTGCAGCCGCATCCCGCGCAGTAGCCCGGTGGGAAGCGAGACCGTGCCATCGATGTCGGCGCGCAACGCGCACTGCAGGGCCAGTAGACGCGCGGCGGGGGAGGAGACGCTCGGAAGCGCGGCCGCCAGGTAGGTGAGCATCTCTCGCACGCGGGTGCGCTCGCCAGGACCCCCCAGCAGCTTGGGGCGGCGACTGGTGCGTTCGAGTGGGCGCGACTGCACCCGGGTGGCAGGGACGACGGCGGTGCGGCTGGTTGCCGCTGCGCAGGCTGAGCAAGTGTCGGAGAGACGCCAGACGCGACCGCTGCGGTCGCAGGTCAGGGCGAGCAGTACCGGGCCGGCGCAGCCGCGATGACGCAGATGCCAGGAGCAGCCCTGCGCCCGGCACTGGCAGGTGCGTAGATGCGCTGGCAGTACGTCGGCACGCGCATGGCGGGCCAGGTGCGCCAGGGCGGCAGACCGTGCGGAGGCGCCCTGGAGGGCAGGGGAGTGCACGGTGCAGTGAGGGCAGACGAGCCTCGGGCCGCCTACCCGTGAACGCAGTTCCACTGTCCAGATGCGCCGCACCGCGGGATGCACGCCGGCAAGCCTCATCCGCCCGTCGTCCTCCTGTCTGTCCATGCCGCCAAGCTGGCAGCTCCATAGGGCACCCGAGAGCACGCACCGTAGTGCAGATTCCTGCACCGCGAACGTCACTCCCGCACCGACAGATAGTGCAGAAGTCTGCACTGACAGGGCAGGGTCCTGCACCGTCGGATGGTGGGGTGACGATCTTGCCGCCCGACCCCGACTTCACCGCGCTGCGCGTCGAACTTGCGCGCTTGCGGGGCGAGCGCGGCTGGACCTTCGACGAACTCGCCGGCCGCAGCGGCCTGGCCCGGCGCACTCTCATCGACCTCGAGCACGGCCGTACCACCGGCAGCCTCTCCACCTGGCACACCCTTGCCCACACCTTCGACGTCCCCGTCGAACACTTGCTGAGCACCCTCTGCGCCGACCACACCCCGCCCGGCGGCCGGAACTCCTGAACCCGGCCGCCCTCACGGCGCGGGGTGCAACGAATCACCCGAACCGGCGAACAGGAATCGAACCCAGGACCGCACCCAGGTGTGCATGTTCGAACACCCTGCGCCATCCAGGCGACACACCTGCCGCCGCATTCCCCACCGCCCCGTGCCACCTGACACCTTCCCGGTCATGGACCCCCACCCCGCCCCCCGCAACTGGGACGGCAGCCTCCGACGCGCCCACCCCCGCCGCTCCCTGCGGATCTCCGACCACAGCCCCAGCCGCCTGCTGCGCGCAGGACGGACCAGCCGCTGCCGTAACTGCGGCAACCGCGTCGACTGGTACCAGCGAACCGACGATCGCCCTATCGCCCTGCACCCCGCAGAACTGGCCGCCGATCACGTCCCACCACCCTGCCGCTGGCACCTCAGCGGCGGCATCGCCCACCCGCACGACGACGGCAGCGGATGGTGTCGCATCCCCCACGCTGTGCTCTGCGCCCACCGCACCTCCCTCCACCGCCTCGGCCCCCAACTCGACGCCCTCCGCCGCCGCCTCGCCGTCACAACCCGCCGCCTGAGCGATTCCGGCACCTTCACCGCGGAGCCGCGCCCACCCGCCTCGACGCCCACGCACGCCGGAGACGAGCACCCGCCACGCCCCGTCCTGCGCATCCTCCTCACCCCCTACCTCAGCTCACACCCGATCCAAGAAGTGCGCTGCATCGCCCAGACCCGCCACCGCCACCGCTGTACCCAGCCCGTACTCAGCCTCGCCCAACCCGCGGGACGCTGGCGACTGCTGCCCATCCAGCCCCAACACACCCAACTAGCTTTGCCCGACGGACTGATGGCCGTGTACGACCTAAGCCACCTGTCCTACAGCGAACAACTGCGCTGGCGCACCCAACGCTGCACCGTCCACTCCGCCGCCCCCGGCGCCGCAGACCTCGCCCTGGCCGACTGGCAGCCCTTCAACGCACTCCTGCACACCGCCCACATCCACCCCCGCCTACCACACCCCAGCACACGTCCACGCTCACGATGACCGCACCGCACCACGAGCTGGAGATCGCCCTGACCCGCCGGCTGAGCCAGGCCGAACTCGACCCCGCTCAGCGCAAGATGCCGCCGCCTCGTACGACACCACCCCCTGGTGGCCCTCATCCAGGCCAACAAAGCAGACCGAGCCGACCGCCTGCGCCGGCGACTCAACGGATGCCTTCCCATCGACGTGATCACCACCCATTACGCGGACGTACGCGGCAGCATGCTGCTCAACGTCGTCTGTGCCCCGCTGGCGGACCCAGCCTGCCCCGACAGGAATAGACCCGCGACATTTCGTGGCACAGGCCCAGTGCCACGTCCTGGCACCCAGTACGCCAGCACCACCTCCATACACCTCCTGGCCACCGTAGGCCACGCCCTGGCCCGCAATTCCGGAGCAGCCTCAGCATGAACCCGACCGACGAACAGGCCGCTGCGGCCGATGCCTTTCACGCAGGCCACCACCTTGCCCTGCAGGCTGGTGCCGGCACCGGCAAGACCACCACCCTGACCCTGCTCGCCCGCACCACCACCCGCCGCGGCCGCTATCTCGCCTACAACCGAGCTATCGCCCAGGACGCCAGCGCCCGCTTCTCCGACAACGTCCAGTGCAAAACCGCCCACGCTTTGGCCTACGCCGCCATCGGCCACCGCTACCACCCACGCCTGGGAGCCCCCCGCCGCCCCGCCTGGCAGACCGGTCACGCTCTCGGAATCACCAAAGCCATCCGCATTGACGAACGCGACCTCTCCCCAAAGGCCCTCTCCTACGCCACCCTGCGCACCGTAGCCCGCTTCTGCCACACCGCCGACCCCGACATCACCCGCCACCACGTCCCCCGTCTGCGAGGTCTCGAAAACAAAGATCTCCACGCACAACTCGCCGCACACGTCGTGCCCTTCGCCCGCAAGGCTTGGGCCGACCTGCAGCAACCCGATGACGGCGCGGTCCGCTTCGACCACGACCACTACCTCAAGATCTGGGCCCTCACCAACCCAAAGATCAATACCGACTTCCTCCTCCTGGACGAAGCCCAGGACACCAACCCCGTCGTCGAACAGATCGTCCTCGCCCAACGCAACCACGCCCAGATCGTCATGGTCGGCGACTCCGCCCAGGCCATCTACGACTGGCGCGGCGCCAAAGACGTCATGACCACTTTCGACGGCACCCGGCTCGCCCTGTCACGCTCCTTTCGCTTCGGCCCCGAACTAGCCCAAGAGGCCAACCGGTGGCTTGCCATCGCCGACGCCCCCATCCGCCTCACCGGCACCGACACCGTGCCCACCGAACTCGGCCCTCTCATCCGACCCGACGCAGTGCTGTGCCGCACCAACGTCGGAGCCATGGCCCAAGCCATGGACCTGCTCGCCACCGGATGCCGTGTCGGACTGGCCGGAGGAGGAGACACCCTGCGTGCCCTGGCCCAAGCAGCTCGCGACCTCAAGGAAGGCCGCCGCACCGTACACCCCGAACTGCTCCTCTTCCCCTCTTGGGGCACCCTTCAGGACTACGCCGCCCACGACCCGGCCGGACGTGACCTACAGCCCCTGGTGGACCTCGTCGATACCCACGGCACCGACGCCATCCTCAACGCTGTCGCCCAGCTCGTGCCCGAACAACAGGCCGAGGTGACCGTTTCCACCGCCCACAAAGCCAAGGGCCGAGAATGGGCCCGCGTGAAGATCGCCGATGATTTCACCCCGCCCAAGGACAGCGACCAGCACGACGAGGCCGGCCGCGTCCTGCCCGGCCCCATCGACGACGCCGAAGCCCGTCTCGCCTACGTAGCCGTCACCCGGGCCCGCCGCCGACTCGACATGGACGGGCTGTCCTGGATCCACGACCACCCTGACGGGATGCGCGAGCGCCCTCGTCGGACCGCAGCTGCCCGCCCACCAGAAAACGACATTGGACTACCCGGCCCGGCCTTCTAACCTGCTCACGTGATCGACTACGACGAATCCGGCAGCCCCACGCTCCGAGTTGGGAGACCCCGGACTTCGCCCCGTCCACCTGTTTTTCTCCGAGCCGAGGCGCCCGTACGACGACGAAGCGGCGCTCGACTTCCTCGTGAAGGCACGCGGTCAGTGGGTGAGTGTCGAGACCTCGGTACGGACTTGGGACGGCGACGGCCTACATAGCTTCCTCTCCTCACTGGCCGAGGACTTCCCGGGCTGGGAGGGAGCGCGCACCTGGCACTCCTTGGCATATGACCTGACGATCTCGGCTGAACACCGATCGGGCGGCCACGTCTACCTGAACTGGGGCATTCACGACCGACCCCCGTTCGAGGAGTGGCACCTCGAGACCACCACGGTGCACGCTGCCGGCGAGGAAATGACGAACCTTGCCGCCGAGGTGCTCACCTTTCTCACTAGCGTGACGATGTAGGCGGAGCCCCTTCTCACGCTTGCCACCACCACGTGAGACCAGATCATTTCAGCATGACTCTGGCCGAGAGCAGCGCTTCGGTTGGCACCTGTACAGCCGAGTCGGCACCTTGGCCCCTTGCCCTGTGCATGCGGCCTGAGAAACAGATCCGGACCGGTCGGACGTAGGAGTGGGTAGATGGGCGCGGGTACGGAGCGGGAGCGCTGGGAGCTGCGGTCGGGAGCCCGTGTGGGGCCGTTGCAGTTCGGGATGTCTCCAGCCGAGGTCGCTCAGGCGCTGTTGGTCTCTGGACCGCAGGAACGGGTTAGCGGTCCGTATGCGCAGGAGGACTTCCCCGCTGGGGTGAAAGCGTTCTACGACGCGGGCAAGCTCGCCTGCGTTGCGCTAGATGCGGTCATCGGTCGGCAGGTCATCCTGTCCGGCTTCCCGCTGGCGGGCAGCGATCTCGAGCAGGGTCGGCAGTTCCTGCTGGACCACGCTGCGGAGCATGGGAACCGGGTGCTCTACACGCGATCTGACTCGCTGTCCCTGACTGATCTCGGGGTTCTTCTGCGTTCGCAGGAAGTCGGGGAAGCTCGCCTGACACGTCCGCTTTTCGTGAAGGAGGAGTGGCTGGATTCGCAGTACTTCCGAGACCACCTTCCGCTGGAGGGTGCCTCATGCTGAGCGGTCGATCTGGCGAAACGACGCCAGAGCTTGCGCTCAAATCACAATGAGACGAGCCGCGGGCCTGGACTCGATGATCTTGGTCAGCGGTCCAAAGTGCATGCTGATCTTGTCCTGGATGACCTGTGGGAGCGGGTGGCCCCGCTGCTGCCGCACACTCCCGAACGACACCGCCGCAAGACCTGGCGTCTGTACGCCGACCGGTGCGACGACTTCGACAAGTACCGCCGCTTGCTGTGGAAACCCGGCATCAAGCCTGTAAGCGCCCGACGCAGCGTCGCGCACGGCTCAGGACTGGGCAAGGTCTGCCGGGTGGTGGAGCCTGCATTCGCCTGGCTGCACCAGTTCGAACGGCTCCGCACCCGCTACGAACGACGCGCCGATCTCCACCTGGGTCTGCTCGAACTGGCCTGCAGCCTCATATCCCTCCGCCGCCTTCGGACCTCATCTTGAAACGATCAGTTGACCACGCAGCGCCCAGGCCAGCTCCACACCTACGTTTTCATCCAAGTCGCTGTTCCTGACAGAGTGGGACGTACACAGATCACTGCTGTTGGAGAGGCCCATTCGATGTCCGACCCCGTGCGGGACGCGTCCTTCGATCACTTCGGTGCGGACGGCATGCGGCAATTCCAGATCCCTGGGGCGTTCGGCATCCGGCTGCCTCAAGCCGCTCGCGAACACCTGGAGGGCGTAGGCGTCCCGCTGAACGCGGCGCCCTACTTCCGGGCAGCCGCGCCAGCCGATGGAGCCACGCTGGGGCTCTTCGCCAGCCATCACGATCTCCCACGGCCGCCGGCTCAGATGGCCAACTGGCTCCGGATCGGCACCGACGGGCTGGCCCATCTCTGCGTGCGTCCCGACGGAGCTGTGCAGGCGGTGTTCCTCGGCGACTACGGCGAGGACGACATGCTCGTGTCATCGAGCCTCGTCCAGCTCACCTCAGCGCTCACCATCCTGGACAGAAGGCTGCCGGTGATCGCAGCCTCAACAGGACTATCCGTCGCCGCGGCCGCTTTCCGAGAACTCAACGCCGAGTTGCGGCACAACGACGAGCTGGCCTTCCAAGAGCGCGAGAGCTGGTGGCCGCGGATCCTGGACGACGTACGGCACACGCTGAACTTCCCGTTCTCCTCGGCCTTCGAATACGTCGACGACGTCGGAAACAAGCAGATCGCCACCGATGCCACCGGCCCAGGGCGCGCTCATCCGGAGGAACTGCTCTGGGAGCGACTGAAGGCGCAGGGCATTGCACCCGGACAGGTCCGCCGCGTGTACTGCGAGCTCGAGCCATGCATGATGCCGGGCCACTACTGCGCAGTCTGGCTGCACCACGTCTTCCCGCAAGCCGAGTTCACCCACAGCTTCGACTACGGATCCGACGCCGCCTCCCGAGAAGAAGGCCTGAAAGAGCTGATCACTCAAGCCGCCCGGCAGTCTCGGTCGTGACGAGCACACGATGGGACAGGCCCTCCGCGGGGAGGGAACCGGCAGCCGCCGCTCTGCTGGCCTGGCTGGCCGATCCTGCCGCCCCCCGCATGTGTCTGGTCACAGGTAGCACAGGCTGCGGCAAATCAGCCCTGCTGGCCTGGCTGGTGGCGCACGGCGTGCGCCCCGGAACGCCCCAGGAACGGCGCATACACGCGGTTGCACCGCTGCAGGGCCTCGGCACCCGGGGCGCCGTGTGGAGCCTGGCCGATCAACTGGGCGTAGTCGCCCGGGCCCCTGCCGAACTGGTGGCAGCACTGGCCGCCGACCACCGGCCCATCACGATCGTGCTTTCAGACCTGCAAGACGCTGCGGACGCCTTGACGCTCGCCGACATGGCCGGCTTCCTGGCCCGCCTGGAGCACGTGCGCATCATCGTCGAAGCCACCGCCTCGAGCCCTGCGGCCGCACACCTTGCGGACCAGGCACCGGCGGTCATGAACCTCGACCACGACCAGTGGACCGATTCCGAGCGGCTCGCCTCCTGGCGCGCCGCACATAACGAGCCTGCACCCCTCCTTCCGCTGGACGCGGCGCCCGCCATCCACCTGGACGAGCCCGAGGAAGTCTGCACTGCCGACCCCATGACGGTCACCGCCCGCTACGAAAGCAGCGACGGCGACCATGGGGGACTGCGCACTGCCTGGCTGCGCGCCGGCCAGTCCCTCCAGCGCGAGCGGCGGCCAGCAGCCAGGGCCCTGACCCTGCTTTCCGCCCTCGGCGACGTTGCCGACCCGCGGCTGAAACAGAGCCTTGCAGCACTGGCCGACGACACAGGCTGGAGCCTGCTCTGGAACCGGGTCACCGGCGACATCCGCCCGCCCTGGCCCGGGCCAGCGCTCGCCCTCGCAGCCGGACACGAGGCGCTCGCCGGCACCCTGCTGGCAGGAGACCACCGGGGCGTCGTAAGGATCATCAGCGCGGACAGCGCCAGCGCTTCAGGCCGCCTTCCCCATCCCTTCGCCTCGGCACAGTCACTGGCGGCCCTGCCGGACGGAACCGTGCTCGCGCTGGACACCCATGGGCGGCTGTCCTGGCAGCACAGCGCCGCCGTACGTAAGCCCTCCGGTCTCAGCGCACTCCTCGACGACGGTCCCACCCCCGTCGAGCAGCTCATCGACACCATGAATCACCACCTGGCACAGGTCGCCGCCAGTGCGCTGACCGCCACGGCCCACCTGCTGGCGGCCGCGGACGACTCCGGCGCCGTCCACGCTGCCACTCTGCACCGGCCAACGGCCCGCCCGCAGACAACAGCCCTCCATGAAGGACCCGTCACCGCGCTTGCCGCCTTGGACCTCGACGTCGTGGAAGACGGCACGCCCGTTTCTCTGCTGTACAGCGGCGGGGCTGACGGACGCGTCCGTGCCTGGTCACCCGGCCGCACAGCCCTGACCACCCCCGTGATGCAGCGGCCAGTCCCTGTCACAGCGCTGGCCGCCGCGCACACCGACAACGGGCCGGTACTGGCCGTCGGCTGGGCGGACGGCCTCGTCGAACACCACACCTGGAACCCGGGCACGGTGCGCACCTTCAGCCCGGGACCACCCGTGCGTTCACTCGCAGCAACTGCGAACGGAGACCTCGTCGTGGGCTGCGACGACATGGTCGCCTGCCTGCGCCCTTGCTGACACCCGCACGGGGCCGGATCTGTTCGCCTGCAACTTGACGATCTCTTACTTTGCCTGAACTCTTGCCCAGTTGACGTCTCAACGGGGGAACGGTACGTGGGTAAGAAGCTGCCCGACGAACTCGTCGAAGTCCTCGACCTCGTCGGTGTCCAATGGCCCAACATCGACGAAGACGAGGTCCGCGACGGCGCCAAGGACTACCGCCATCTGGCCGAAGGCCTCCGCGACGTCATCAACGAGGGCAACACGGCCTGCTCCCACATCGTCGCCGGACGCAGCAAAGGCAAGACCGTCGACGCTATCGACCGCCGCTGGGGCAAACTCACCAGCAAAGACCTCGCCACCTTCATCAAAGCCCTCGACGAGCTCGCCGACGCCCTCGAGGACTGCGCCGGCTTCATCGAAGGCTGCAAGATCGCCTGCATCGCCGAACTCTCCGCCACCGCAGCCACCGCCACCGTCGGCGTCATCGGCATGTTCTTCACCGCCGGCCTCAGCGGCCTGCTCAGCGCCGCAGCCATCGCCGCTTGCCGCATCGCCCTGCACGAAGCCATCGACTACGCCATCGACCAGATCACCTCGATCGTCACCGAAAGGATCGAGGCAAAGATCCTCGGCAAGATCGAAGACCTCTTCACCGGCCAGCTCGACGCACACGACGACAACGACCTCGCCCGCTACACCGTCGGCAGCGCAGACATGGCCTACGACCTGGCCATCGAGTTCGACGAGTTCGAGAAAGCCTCCGGCGGCTACGACGAGACCAAACGCAACTTCGACACCAAGAAGAAGACCCACAACACCGGAGGCGGAAAACGGCGCAGCTCCGTCAAGAAGGACAGCCGCTTCCACAAACTGGCCACCGTCATGGACAAGGCCGAGGATGCCGTCGACAAGAAAGCCGACGAGACCATCCACGTCCTGGAAAAGCACGGCGGCAAGATCGACGACAGCAAGAAAGAGCACAAGAAAACCGACGAAAAGACCAAACGCGACATCGACGGCTGTGTCGACGTCCGCACCTACCTGCTCAGCACCGACGGCACCGTCCAACGCCTCGACCCCGACGGCCAACTCCACCACCTCGACAACACCGACAAAGATCGACTGGACGGCATCCTCGACAACGGCAAAGCCTGGCGCCCCCAGACACGACGCGACCAAGCCGACACCGCCGTGCCCAACACCCACACCGGCAAGGTCAGCTCCACCAAAGTCGACCCCTACACCGACGAACTCGGCCAAGCCACCCAGCTCGCCCGCTACGCCCGCTACGACTACAGCGGAAACAACTACGCCGCCGGCCGCTACATCGACCCCGACGGCAACGGCGAAAGCATCCTCGTCGGCTACAGCGAGAAGAGCATGCACTCCGAAAGATCCATTGGCTATCCGCTCCTGCACAACGGGAAACAGTCAGGCCTCAAAGAAGTCTTCACCGAGCGAGAGCCCTGCCAGCTAAAACCCAGCTGCGAGCGCTGGCTCGACCGCCACTTCCCCCAGGCCAAGACCGTCCACCACACCAACGACTACGATCAGACGGTCCCACGCCACCGCCGGGACACAGAACACCAGCAATACATGGAAGAGCTCCGCAAAGCACACGGCCGCTAACATTGGCCTCCCGTCCCAGGCACGCAACACAAAGGTCCCAGAATGAGCTTCGCTGTCACGCCGGACGAACTCCTCAGCACGTTCGGCCTGTCGGGCGTCGTGCACTTCCCCCGATACGAGTCCCCCGACAACCGACTCGACACACGGACGGCCGACTTCCTCAGCTGCGTCGGCCTCCCGCACGACGAGACGTTCAAGTCCAAGGCCAGTGTCGGTCAAGAAGAGTCGATCCTGCTGACCGAATGGTTTCGACCCGAGGACGGAACCCTGCCCGAGGAATGTCACTCATGGCTCATCCTCGGCTACTTCGCAGCCTCCGTCATCGCCCTCGATCCACCCACCGGCAAGGTGTACGCATTCGGCGAAGGCGAACCCCTGAACACCTACACACACCTCCACCGAGACGTCGAATCCCTCGTATATGCCCTCAACCTGCTGAAGCGTTTCGACGAACGCGAACGAAGCGACGCCGACATCGAGGAGCAGGCGGAGCAACTCCGTGCACGGATTCAAGACTTCGACGCGACGCCCTTCGAGCACGATCAGTCGCAATGGAATCTCATAATCGACGAGATCATCGAAGGAATCTGGTAAGCCGAGAGCGGCTGTTGTTCCTTCGATCTCCTAACACTCCAACTGCAGATCGTGATCTTGCTAGTGTGACTGAGCACTTCAGATGGCGGGCCTCGCCGACTGAACAGCTCGATGTGAGCCGTCCTTCGGTCCTGCGCCCCGTGACGGCTGCCACGTAGGCGTGCGCGGTGCCGACGAAGACGCCGAACCCAGCAGCGAGCTGGGCGAGAGTGTCGTGCTGCCGCAGGTACACCAGGCCGACCAGGGCACGCTGGTGCGGCGGGAGCTTGCAGCGGCGGTCACCCTCGCGGGTGACGATGAGCATGGTGACCCACTCGACAAGGGCATGAGGCAGATCGAGTGCGGCAGAATACGGAACCAACGCGGCTCCTGTGCCTGTGGGTTGAGACTTCGAAAATCTCCCCCAACGGCACGGGAGCCTCGTGCGTTGCGCACACCGCCGGCATCACCCGATCCATACCGTTCGTCGTGGGCCGTTCCGGTCATTCGTAGGATCGGAGCACCCAGGGGTGCTGGGTATGGCTGTCACCCGATAGCCGATGATGTGGCTTCCACTGATTGGCCGCCCGGCACCCCGCGACGACTCGGCCGCTAATTGGGATACGCGAACTGAATCGCTCGTATGGATGCGTCGGCGAGGTCGTCTGCTGGGACACAACACCACGTCGGAGGAGGATCGGTGCCGGAATTGTGGGCCGGGACGGACGCGGGGAAGGCCGAGCACCACTGCACGGTCATCGACGCCAACGGGACGACGCTGCTGTCGCGGCGTGTGCCGAACAGCGAGACTGAACTGCTCGAACTCCTTGGTGACGTATTGGGGATAGCCGACGGCAGCCCGGTCACCTGGGCCGTCGACCTGAACGCCGGCGGGGCCTCCTTGTGGATCGCGCTGCTGCTCAGCCACGGCCAGAAGCTGCTCTACATCCCCGGCCGGACCGTGCACCACGCCTCAGCGGCCTACCGGGGCAGCGGGAAGACGGACGCCAAGGACGCGTTCATCATCGCCGATACCGCCCGCATGCGCCGCGACCTGCAGTCTCTGCAGGAGCTCGGTGAGATCGCAGTAGACCTGCGGATTCTGACCGCGCGCCGGATCGACCTCGCGGCCGACCGCACTCGCGCAATCAACCGCCTCCGCGCGCAGCTGCTGGAGTACTTCCCCGCCCTGGAGCGTGCCTTCGATCTGAGCACCTCCAAGAGCGCACTGATTCTGCTGGCCGGCTACCAAACCCCGGCAGCCCTGCGAAGGATCGGCCGGTCGCGGCTCACCACCTGGTTGAAGAACCACGGCGTGCGCACCAGCATCGCTGCCAGGAGCACGGCCGAGGCCGCGGTGACCGCCGGAGAAGCCCAGTTCACCGTCGTTCCCGGGGAACGGACCTGCGCGCGGATGGTCCAGACGCTGGCCGCGGCGGTGACGGCCCTCGACGAGGAAATCTCGGAGCTCGAAGCCCAGATCGAGGCCCGGTTCCGGGAGCATCCCGACGCAGAGGTGATCACCAGCATGCCCGGCATCGGCATGACGCTGGGAGCCGAGTTCATCGCCGCTACCGGTGGAGACATGTCTGTGTTCGGTAGCTCCGACCGGCTCGCCGGTGTGGCCGGCCTGGCCCCGGTCCCCCGTGACTCGGGCAAGGTCAGCGGTAACCTCCACAGGCCCCGGCGCTACAGCAGGCGACTGCTGCGAATGTTCTATCTCTCTGCCCAGGTCGCCACCGTGTACTGCCCTGAATCGAAGCGGTACTACCAGCGCAAACGCGCGGAGGGAAAGTCCCACAAGCAAGCCGTCCTGGCACTCGCCCGGCGCCGCTTGAACGTGCTCTGGGCCCTCCTGCGCGACCACAAGCTCTTCGAGACCGCTGCGGCCCGCGCAGGCGCGACAGCGATATGACCCGACCACAGTGGGTCGCTACCGCCGCTTGACAACATCATTGGGAATCAGTGGCCACTCTGAAACAGCTCACGGTCTCAGATATGAGGATCACGATCTACAACAGGAGTATTACCTTAGATGCAGCATGTCGCCGGATATACGCGCCGTTGCCATAGTCTCACCCTTTTGGCCAGATATCTCGAATGCGTCATCCCAGACATCACCACCGACAAATCGGAGGCATCCACCACCGATATGAACGACGACCGGGTTCTGCCCCGCCATCACATAGTACGGACGAGTTGAATCACTGGACAGATTGACATCCATCGCCCCGTACTACCGCCTGGATGGATGTCGAATCGTCGGCTGGCCAAAGGAAGAATCCGAAATCATCGCCGGGAGGCACGTCTGCCTCGGTTGGCAGATCGCCCCCTTCTTTAATTACTAGAATTTCAGGCGCGATTTCGCCAATCGACCGAGAGAAGATCACTACCGGCAATGCTTCGGCCATTACGGCCGATGCGATTTCAGGCACGAGATCTCGCCGGGAGGCCCACTGAACGTTTACGTCAAGATATGCCGTAACCAAGGAGTATGGTCGAACAGATCTGGCAATTATCGAGAAATCCCCATCGGAAATTAGATGCCATCGGTAGCCATAGCATCCTTCCGCCCAGCGCTCAAGGATTGCAGTTGCGCCTCGCGATAGCTTGATGCCGTGCGCCACCTCCTCCCAGAATTTTCCATCTGCTGGCCGGTAGACCACCGTTGTTGCGTCCCGCTCTTCTTCGCCGCAAGACACAGAAACCAAATGCAACCCCAGACGTTTCACCTCTTCCAGACAGTGCACCGCCTCCGGTTGGATCTCTACCGAGATGTAGAAGTCAGTCTCAACCGTCACTCGCAGGGCATCTCCACTTTCCAAAGTGCAAGAAATCAAACCATGTCGGAGCATCCTCCTAAACAGCCTGAGGGCAGTGCGCCGCTCAACAGAGCGGCCCTCGTAAATGACACCAAGCCAGGGCGGCTGCGGCTCGTTGAGAACTAGGTTTCTCAACTTAAATCTGTCCGCCTGTATCGCGTCGGCTAGAGATTCCACGGCGGAGATGTACAAATCCTCCACTCGCTGATACTCAGCAGCCGTCAGCACTTCGCCATTGAAAGACTTGCCGATATCTCCAAAGGAACTCCAGTCAGCAATCCGACCACTACGCCTGGACTCGTCATACTTGGAGACGAGGAAACAAAGGGTCATTTGCGAAGCCGTTTCAGTCCACCGAACTCGTCTAGCTCGTAGGAACCGCTCCGTAGTGTACTACTGGTTGTCTGGAGCGACTCAGCGGTAGGACCGGCCTTGTAAAGGCCGCCCCCGTGTCCAGTCATATCTTGAGTCACGTACCTCTCCGACGCCGGCGCCTTCTTGTTCACCCAAATCTTCGCCGCCCCTCGACCTGCCGACCTAACCTTGGTCTCCGTGTAACCAAGGCGATCAAGCACCTGGTTGGACTGAGCCCTGGTTAGAATCGGCCCTTCGCAGCCACGGTTGTGAACGAGTACCGGAGTCTCGCCCGCCAGTACATAGTACGTGTGGAGGTCGTCGACCGTGAGATTCCACCGATTGGCGGTACCTGGTGTGGGGTGTGAGGAGACTACGTATGCATGATGGTTGGTCGCCGTGTTGAGAACGTCGCCACGGTGGAGCTTTCCGGCGGGCACCCACGAATGAGTGGACTCATCCCAGAAAGGGTGGTTGGCGGTGGTGTGGAGAGTGGCTTCTTTACCATCCTCTCCAAGAATAGTGAGATCAAGCAGGTCGGTGTCGTGGTTGATCAGAACGTGTTGAACCGTTCGAGCGCCTACATGCTTTCCTGATTTTTGGTCGGCTGCTTCAACCTTGTCGCCAACGTCGATCTTCCCAATAGGTTTAGTCTCGCCATCCTCTAGGAGTACCGGCGTATCTGGCGAGAAGCTGCACTCCAACCCCCGGGAACTGACGGCCCCCCTTCCGAATCCCGCCCCTTCGCCAGCTCCGATCCTTATGCCTTCGCCAGCACCCAAAGCGGCGACAAATTCGTCGCCTATCTCGATCGACCGTTCCCAGATACGAGCGTCTGCCTCGCACTCTGATGCGTTGGTTTTGCAGTAGGTCGCAGCAATTTCTTTTGCTCCGGCTACATCGTCCGGGTGATGGAGGTAGTAGTTGTAGGCATGATTGCAGGCGAGGCGGCCATAGCAGACGGTTTCTGGCTTACCGAATATGTTTGTTTGAGGGGACCAATAGCCGCCGGCGGTGGCTGAGAGCTTATTGCTTCCAAAAGCGTAGTATGAGCTTCCCACCCGCCTTGCGTCATTCGACGAAAGGGTGGTCTTTTCGACCCAGGCATCGTGAACAGAGGATGCGCTGGGGGCGCGGAGGCCGCCATCTCCGCGTTTGCGGGCCGCGTCACGGTTCTTGACGGTGTGGACTCCGCCCTTGCCGCCGCTGTCGACATAGCCGCCGCCATCTCCTTCGAAGATCTTGCGGCCGTCGGGGTCCGAATAGGAGATGGGGTTGTTGCCTGCGTATGCGTAGCCGGTGAGTTGTTGGTCGTCGGTAGGTAGGAAGAGGGGGTCGAGGCTGATGAAGCGGCCGAGGGTTGGGTCGTATTGGCGTACGCCGAGTTGGGTGAGGCCGGTGTTGGTGTTGTCGGGGGCGTTGAGGAAGCCGCGGTTGTCGGGCCAGTTGACGGTGGTTCCGCGGGTTCCGCCGTAGGGGGTGAATTGGCGCCAGGTGGGGGTCTGTGCGGTGGAGTCGAGGTACAGGCTGCTGGTGCCGTGAGGGTCGCTGATCTGGAACTTGTAGTTGGTGCCGGTTCCGGTGCGGATCACGGTGCCGCCGCCGGGCAGCGGCAGGTAGCGGACGCCGGTGGTGGTGGTTCCGGTGAGGGTGAGCTGTTCGCCGGGGAGGTACAGGGTGGTGCTGTTGGGGTCGCTCTGGAGCAGGACGTTGCCGTCAGCGTCGTAGATGTAGCTGGTGGTGCCGCTCTTGGCGCCGCTGACCTGGGTGAGTTGTCCGGCGTCGTTCCAGTTCAGGGTCTGGTTGCCGGACGCGATGGTGTTGCGGGTGGTGGTGTTGCCGGCCTTGTCGTAGGTGTAGCTGGTGGCTGCGGTGCTTGCTCCGCTGGCCTGGGTGGAGGCCAGGGCGTGGGGCTGGAGGGTGCCGTTGCCGTTGTAGTCGTAGGTGTAGTTGGTGGTGGTGTCGCTGGCGCCGGTGGTGGAGTGCTCGATTTGACGCTGGCGCTGGCCGAGGTCGTCGACGTCCCAGCTGGTCCAGTAGGCGGTTCCTCCGGCGAGTAGGTCGCCGACTTGGGCGTGGGAGCTGGTGGTGGGGGTGGTGGTGCAGTCGTCGGTGGCGGTCCAGGCTTGGTTGAGCCGGTTGAGTTCGTCGTATTGGTAGCACTGGGTTTCGGGGGCCGTGGTGGCGCCCATGCGGGTGGTGACCTGTTTGGTGGTGTTGCCTGCGGGATTGTGGGTGTAGTTCTGCTCGTCGACCTTGGAGGTGGGGGTGGTGGTGGAGCGGGTCACCAACTGGTCGGTCAGGGCGCCGGTGTGGGGGTCGTAGGTGTTGGTGAGGTAGGCCAGGTTGGTGCTCATGCCCAGGGTCTCCTGCAGTACCTGGCCGTAGGCGCTGTAGGTGGTGTTCTGGGCGTAGCCGTAGGAGAGAGTGCCCAGTCCGTTGGGCAGGTCCAGGGCGGTGGAGTAGCCGTGGCTGGCGATTTCGTTGGGCAGGCCGCCGCCGAGGGGGTAGTTGTCGGTGTAGAGCAGGCCGGTGTCGGCGCTGTAGGTGTGGCGGAAGGTGTAGGTCTTGCCGCCCAGTGCACCGTGTACGGCCGGGATGGTGATGGACTGGCCGAGCGATTCGCCGAAGGCGTTGAAGGCGAGTTGCTGGGTGGTGTAGGTGTTGCCGGAGTTGTAGGAGGTGGCGGTGGTGGTCCGGCCGATCGGGTTGGTCACGCCCGAGACGGTGTTGTCGTTGTCGTAGGTCCAGGCGGCGGTCTGGTTGCCGCTCGCGCCCGGAGCCTGGGCTGCGACCGTGGAGGCGTATTGACCGGTTTTCCGGTTCAGCACGTCGTAGGTGTAGGAGACGCTCTTGTTGCGGGCGTCGGTGGTCTGGGTGAGGTTGCCGACCGCGTCGTAGACCATGCTGCTGGTGCCGGCGTCCGGGTCGGTCTTGGACGTGGCGCGGCCGAGCAGGTCGTAGACGGTGGTCCAGGTGCTGCCCTTGGAGGTGACGGTGTTCTGTTTGCCGTGCCCGTCGTAGCCGTAGGCGATGGCGTTGGCGGTGCCGCCGGTGACGGAGAAGGCGCCGGTGAACGTGTTGAGCGGAACGGTCAGAGTGGGGCGGGTGCTGTAGGCGTCGATCTCGCTTGTGCGGCCGAGAGGGTCGGTGCGGGTGGTTTTGACCGTGGCTCCGGTCGGCGGGATGACGGTGGTGGCGTCTCCGCTGTAGACGGTGGTGGTCTTCTGTTTGAGCACCGAGTACTGCTGGGAGTCGTCCACGACGACACGGCCCAGTCCGTCAAAGGTGTAGCGGTCCTGACTGGGGATCTGGGAGTCCTGCACAGAAGCCGTTGTCAGGGCGGGTAGGGCGTTCGGGTCCCAGTAGGGGTTGTTGCTCTTCCACATCCAGCCGTGGGAGTCGTAGAACGATTCGGTGATCAGTCTGCCGCCCTGCGGAGTCGGCGTCTGGGTCTGCCGCGGCCGGCCAAGCGAGTCGATGAGCGCGTGCGAGGTGACGTAGCCCAGGCTGTCGTTCAGTGTCTGGGTGGTGGTGCCGGACTGTCCGGTGGGGGTGACGGTGTAGGTGTACTTGGCGTCGGCCGGGGCGGTGGTGAGCCGGTTGTGCTGCCACACGGCGGTGGTGCGTCCGAGCGCGTCGTAGCGGACCGTGTCAGTGATGCCGTTGGGGTCAGTGGTGGTGAGGATGAGCCCTCGGGTGGGGTCCGAAGTGGTCCTGGCAGTATGGCCCTTCGCGTTGGTGATCGTCGTGCCGGTGGTCAGCCCGACGCTGTCCACGGTGTAGCCCGCGATGGTTTTGTTGCCGCCTGCGTCGTAGCTGTCGGAGGGGCGGCCGTAGGTGTCGTAGGTGGCACGGCTCTGGGTCTGCCAGGTGAACGCGCCGCCGCTGAAGCCCGAGGCCTGCCGGGTCATCGTGATCTCGCCCTCGGTGGGGGCGGCGGTCTGCGGGAAGGCGGTGGCGAAGCTGGTGTCGTCGTAGTACGTCCTGGTCGCGGAGACCACTTGGTCCGGGCGGGAGACGCTGCTGGGCGTGTTAAGGGTATTAAGGGTTTTCGGCACGGTGGCCGGGGTGTTCGGGCTGAAGCCGGCGCAGGCGACCGAGTCGGTCTCCTGTGCGGCTTGGAAGCCGACCAGGTTGGCGCTCGTGTTGGCCTTGGCGTAGGTGATGGCGGTGCACTGGTCGTATGCGGGGTCGGCTGGCACCGTGTGGGTGTAGCTGTAGGTCAGCAGTCCGAAGTTGTCGTCTGCGGGGGTGGCGTCGTAGGTGTTGTCGGTCTGCGTGACGCGCCAGGTGGTGTTGCCGGTGCTGGTGACAGCCTGGCGGGACCATGTCTCGGCGACGTCGGTGGTGCGGGCGGTCAGAGCCGGCAGGCCGGTACGGGCGCGGGTGGCGGTGGCGGCGGAGATCCAGTACGAGGTCACCGTGGAGTTGTCTATGCTGCCGCCGACGCCGGTGTAGTCGGTGGTCTCCAGCTCGTTGCCCGCGAGCTGGTCGCTGTCGGGGTGCACGCCGCCTTGGGAGTCGGTGACGTTCACCGAGCGGCGGCTCGAGGAGGACAGCCAGTCGTCGTCCATGCCTCGGTAGTAGGAGGTGACCGTCTTGGCCTGCGGGTCGTTGGAGCCGTCGCCGGTGCGGGTTTCCACGCTGGCGTAGCCGCGGAACTGGCCCCAGGTGCGGTACTTGGCTTTGACGACTTCGTTGTCGTCGTGGTGCCAGGCGGCGCCGCCGTTGTAGGTGTAGTTGGTGCGCACGGCCGGCGCGCCGCCGGTGCTGTCGGTCTCCAGGACCTGGGTGACGGCGTACTTTGCGAACCAGTCGGTGATCGGGTTGAGGTAGTCCTTGGGGGTCCAGGAGACCGGGTAGCAGGACTTGGTGTTGGTTTTGGGGTCCGCGGTTGCCACGTAGCCGGCGGTGCAGGCGTCCGGAAGGTCGTAGCTGATGGTGGTCAGGCCGCCGAGCTCGTTGGTGATGCCGGAGATGCGGTAGCGGTACAGGCCGGGGAAGTTGGCGGTGTCGACCCGGTTTTTCAGGTCGATACCGGCGAAGGTCACGTCCGGCATGCTGATCGGGGAGGCGGAGCCGCCTGCGGTGGTGTCGTCGCCTTCGCGGGTGATCGATGAGAGCCACAGGGTGGGCGAGGTTCCGTCCCCGGTGGCCGGCTCGCTCTGGTGCAGGGTGTAGGTGTCGATCGCCTGGTATTTGGCGGTCGCCACGCTGTACTGCTGCACCTTGATCGAGGCGAGGCGGACGGTGGAGAAGAACGACGGTGACTGTGCGGTGCAGGTAGCCCCCGAGGCGCAGACCAGGTCGTAGGGCACGTCCGGGTACTGGGCGGCGGCGGTGCTGGCCGACAGTGGGGCGCATGTGGTCAGGGTGCAGCGTGCGGCGGTGGTGAAGGCGATCTGGTTGGGGACGGTGCCGTAGGCGCCGCCGTCGCGGAAGCCGTAGTCGATCCGCGTCAGGGAGGAGTCGCGGATGTAGGAGACGTTGCGGGCGCCGTTCTGCTGGCCGTAGTAGTTGGTGTCCTGGGCGTAGTAGTAGGCCATGGCGTTGGCGTGGGCGTCCACGACGTAGTCCAGGTGCCACTTGTAGGCCATGGTGCATACCGAGTCGGTGAACCCGGTCGAGTGGTAGCAGGGGTCGCCGGAGTGGGCGGAGTAGACGGGGACGCTGTCCACCGACTTGGTCGTGGCCTTGCCGGAGGTCCAGCCGGGCAGTTGGTTCTTGCCGAAGTAGTACTGGGTGCCGTCTCGTTCGGTGACGATCCAGTAGTCGGTGTTGTAGGTGCCCGAGCCGTTGTTGGTGTTCGTCGTGTGGGTGACGGTGGCGCCGCTGCCGTCGGCGAGTCTCCATGCGCCGTCGGCGTCGTTCTTGATGATGGAGGTGGACGAGCCGTTCAGGGACAGGGTCAGGATCGGTCCGTCGTAGCACTTGTCACCGGTGGAGACCGGAGAGGCGCTGCCTTTTGGATCGTCCGAGCAGGAGGTGAAGCTCTGTTCGATGTACGGGTCGGGTGTGGCCCAGCCGTCGCCCACCCAGGAAGCCTGTGCCTGGGTGGAGGAGGTCTGTCCGTCCACCGAGCCGGAGTCGTAGTTCAGGCCCACCGCCGGCTTCAGCAGTCCTGACGAGGGTGCCAGCGCGATGGGGTAGCTGTAGGTGAAGGAGCCGGACGAGCCGCCGCCCGTCCATGAGCCGGACGGGGCCAGCGTGGTCGCCGCGTAGCTGCCCGCTGATCCACTGTCCGAGGCGGCGGTCGCGGTAGCCGCCAGCACCATCGGTTCGGCGCCGCCCGCTGCACCGGTCACGGCTGAGTAGGAGGCGGGCCGGGCGGTTGCGTGGCCGGAGGCTGACGTCTTTGAGGGAGAGGCCTTCGGCTGGGAGCCCTGCAGGGTCAGCGTGGTTGCCAGCTCGTGGGTTGCGGGGTCCTGCTCGGTGGCGAGTGGAGTTTGGGTGCGGCAGGCAACCCGTTGCGGGGTGGTCAGTGCGCAGGCAGGAAGCTTGACGAGGTGCAGGCGGTCGGCGTAGTTGGCACCGTAGGCTTGCGCAAACGCACTGTAGTCCAGGCCAAGTTGGACGTTGCCTCGGCCGCCGGCTGCTGGTTGGGCGGTGAGGACGACGCCGGCCACGCCGAGCTTGGCGGCGTCCTGGCGGGGCAGGACGCGCACCGATACGTGGTCCGGTCCCTGGTAGGAGCCCTTGGCGGGTGTTATCGCGCGGGCCCACACCGGTGTGCCGGCAACCGGTGCCTTCGCTCCTTGTTTCGCACCGGCGTGCGGGGCCGCAAGTGTGGCCGTGCCGGAGCTGGCGGTCGGCCAGTGGGCTTTCGCGGGGTGGAACGGCGTTTTGGTCTGGTCCTTGACCGTCAGCTTGCGCGGGGCGAGTGTCTTCACCCCCTTCACTGACGGGGTCTGCTGGACCGCCGGGGCTCCGGCTCGGTCCGCGGTCTGCGCGGCTGCGGGGACCGCGGTCGGCGAGGCCAACGCCAGGGCCACCAGGACGTCGACGATGCGTCTCCGGGCGCCGAGATGGCGTGCGTTGTGTGCAAGCCAAGCTGTCCTGGCCATGATCGATCCCCCCACTTGCCCCGTATGCAGGCACGACGGCGCACCGCGGTTTGATCAAACCGCGGTTGCGCGGGCGACTATCGCAGAAGCAGCGAGCGACGGGACAGTGATCAATTCCGACAACTCTCCACAATCAGATGCCAAGAATTCACAAAATCTTACTCTCGTTTCGGACATGGTGATCCATCTCGCCAGCAATCAGCTCTGCCAACCGAGCCGAAAAGCCTGTGCACTTAGGCGCCGACCGGCATGGCCGATCCGGTCCGAGCAGACATGGGGGTACCTGACGGTGAGATCCACCCTGCGCAGCAGGTTGCTGAGCGCGGCGCTGGCTGCCGCGCTCAGCACGCTGTCGATCGCCGGCGGCGCGGCGGCCGCCCGCGCCGATGACACGCCTGAGGCTTCGTCACCGCAGCTGCCGCTGGACGAGGCGCGGGCTTCGGCTCAGGCGCAGGCGTCCGGCAAGACGGTGGCCGTAGCGACGGCGACCACGCCGACGGTGTCGGAGGTGGCCAATCCGGACGGCACGTTCACCATGACGCAGGCGGTCGCGCCGGTGCGCAAGTACGCCTCCGGCACTTGGAAGCCGCTGGACTCCACGTTGGTCCAGCGCTCCGACAACACGGTCGCCCCGGTACTTGCCACTGCGGATCTGGCCTTGTCGGGGGGTGGGGAGGGACCTTTGGCCGTCATGAAGGACCGTGGCCGGTCCCTGTCTCTGGCGGCGCCGGCATCGATCGGCAAGCTGCCCAGCCCGACCCTGGACGGCTCGAGCGCCACCTACCGTGACGTACTGGACGGGGTGGACCTGAAGGTCACGGCGGACGCCCAGGGCGGCTTCTCCGAGGTCTTCGTCGTCAAGAACTCGGCAGCGGCAGCCGACCCGGCCCTGACGACGCTGGTCTTCCCCGCCGAGACGAAGAACGCGACGCTCGCCGTCGACAAGGTGGGCAACATCGCTGTCAGGGACACCGCGCAGCGCACCGTGTTCTCCGCACCCGCCCCGCTGATGTGGGACTCCGCCCTCGCCAAAGCAGTAGTGGGCCCGACTGCATTGTCCGCCGCAAAGGCCGCAGCCTCGGATACCGACGAGCCGGGCGCGGGCGCGCACATCGCGCCGGTCGCCGCCGCCTACGCCTCCGGCGGCATCCGCCTGACCCCGGATGCGGGGCTGCTCTCGTCGCCTTCCACGGTGTACCCGGTCTACATCGACCCCACCTACAGTGCCGCGGGCGGCGCAGTGAGCAGCTGGACGTGGGTCAACTCCGCGTACCCGAACACGAGCTTCTGGAAGGACACCAGTTCCACCGGGCTTCATGTGGGCTACGAGGGCTGGGAGACGCCTTATCACAAGTCCCGGGCGTACGCGAAGTTCTCTGTGGACAGTCGGCTCTTCAAGGCCCATGTCATCGATTCGCATTTCTACGCCACCGAGACCTACGCCCCCTCGTGCACCGCGACTCCGGTGGAGTTGTGGCAGACGGATCCGATCGACTCCGGCACCACCTGGAACGACCAGCCGGCCTGGAAGGCCCAGTGGGGCACGAAAAGTGTGGCGTACGGCTACTCATCCTCGTGCCCGGCGAAGTCGCTCGGCTTCGACATCACCTCACGCATGCAGGGCGTGGCCAACGACGCCAAGCTGAGCAGCCTGACACTGGGCCTGCAGGCCGGTGACGAGCTGGACAAGTACGGCTGGAAAAAGTTCGACCACGCCACCCTTTCGATGTCCACCACCTACAATCACCAGCCCGACAAACCCACATCGCTGGTCACTTCGCCGGCCACCACCTGCACCAGCACCATCAAGACCACCGGTGACGGCGACGTAACCCTGTACGCGAAGGTCGCCGACCCCGACGGCGGCACTCTGTCCACCACCTTTAACGTCACCAAGACGTCCGGCGGCGCACAGATCGCCAAGTCGACCGTCCTCGCTGCGTCCGGGAAGAGCGCAACCTCCATCTTGAAGAAGGCGGTGCTCGAGGCAGCTGCCGGCGGCTCAGTCCTTGGCGTGTCATGGAACGTGACCACCTCCGACGGCACTTATTCTTCGGCCGCCTCGACCACCTGCAAATTCCAGTTCGACCCCAACCGGCCCGGTGCCCCGACCATCGCCGACGCCTCCACGTACAGCTGCGGCGACGAAGGCAGCTCGGTTACGTACCAGGTCGGCAGTCCGGCCAGCTTCACCCTGGCGCCCAACGCCTTGGGCTCGAGCACGGCCAGCTACCTCTACCAGGTCAACGGTGCCACCCCTGTCTCCCTGGCCAGCACCGGATCCAGCACCACCATCAGCGTCACCCCCACCCGGGGCACGAACGTGCTGACCGTCACCGCGGTCTCGGCCGGCGGCAACATCGGCGACACCGCGAACTGCATTCTGACCGCCGCCCCCGCGGCCACCGCCGATGACGGCGACGTGACCGGCGACGGCATCCCCGACCTGACCGCCGTGGGCGCCCAGGCAGGCCTGTCCAGCGGACTGTGGCTGGCCCACGGCACCATCGACGGACAACTCACGACCAGCGCCACCAACCTGGGCGCACAGGGCACCGGGGTCAACTCGACCGGCTCGCCCGCCGACTGGAACGGCACCCAGGCCATCAGCGGCCACTTCAACACCGGTGCCGGCTTCAACGACGTCTTGGACTATGACCCCGTCACCGGTCGCGGAACGGTGCTTTACGGCAGCGGCGACGGCTCGGCCCTCGCAGCCGACAGTGGCACCCATGCCACCGTCAACTCCACCGCTTTCACCAACAGCGGCGGAGCCAAGGCCACCAATATCGCTAGCGGCGGAAACCTCTACCGCACCGTGTACGACGAACCCGCCACCGTCTACTACCCCGACCTTCTCATGATCGTGGACGGGCAGCTTGTGGACGAGCCCGGCCTCACCTCTGCAGGCACTTTCCTCGGCGTCGACAACGCGATGCCGCTGAGCGGCACCAATCCCACCGGCTCCGGTGACTGGACCGGCTGGAGCATCACGAGCAGCCTCATCGACGGGCTGCCCGCACTGTTCGCCCGCAACGCCGTCACCGGCGCGCTGTACTACTACACCCCCCAGCAGTTGCAAGACCTCGCCATGGGTAACTCGGTGACACCGCAGCAGGTCGCGAGCAGCGGCTACAGCACGGCAGCACTGCCGGTTCTGCAGGCCGCTGACGTGAACGACGACGGCACTGTGGACCTGCGCACCGTCTCCGCCAGCGGCGTCATCACCGCGCGGATCTTCAACGCGGCGGCAGGGACCCTCACCGCGCAGACGGCGCAGGCCCTAATCGCCCCCAGCCACGCCTGGCCGCTCGCCGACGGCACGGACGGCACCGCTGCCAGCGCAGCCGATACCGCAGGCGGGGTGAACTTCACCGGCAACGGCACGGGCACCACCTGGGACACCGACGACGTCTTCTCCTCCAGCCTGGCCCTCAACGGCACCGGCGCCATGACCTCGAACGCTGCGCTGTCGACCTCGAGCGCCTTCACTCTCTCGGCCTGGGTCAACCCCTCGACCTTGGGCGGCGTCATCGCCTCCCAGGACGGCGTGCACAACTCCGGATTCTTCCTCTATCCCCAGGCCAACCGGGAATGGGCGTTCTGCCTGGCCACCTCAGATGCCACCCGCAGCTACGACTGCATCTCCGGCGGCAGCGCGATCACCGGCCAGTGGACCCACCTGACCGCCACCTACGACCCCACGACCAAAGCCACGACGCTCTACATGGACGACCGCGCGGTGGCCCGCGGCTCCCACACCGCCGTCTCCGGCTTCACCGGCAAGTTCACCCTGGGCAACATCCTCGCCAACGACACGCGCACCTCGTACTTCAAGGGCAACCTCGCCGACGTCAAGGTATGGAACGGCGCCGCACTGAGCGCCGTCCAGGTCGCCACGATGGCCAACGTCACTCTTCCCAAGGCTCCGTACACCTTCGCCGATGTCACCGATGCCGACGGCGACGACAAGGCCGACCTGGTCGCCGCCGACGCCACCGGCAGCCTGTGGCTCTACCCCGGCAACGGCAACGGCGGCTGGTCCAGCGCCGCCACCTACATCGGCTCCGGCCTGTCCACCCACACCTTCGCCGGCATCGGCGACTTCAACAGCGACGGCTACGCCGACACCGTCGCCATGACACCCGCAGGCACCCTGCGCCTGCTCCCCGGCGATGTCGGACACGACCTGCTCACACCCGTCAGCAACTTCCCCAGCAGCTGGAGCGGCTACGCCTTCGCCGGCGTCGCCGACTT
This sequence comes from Streptomyces sp. SAS_272, assembly GCF_052543235.1. NCBI lineage: Bacteria > Bacillati > Actinomycetota > Actinomycetes > Kitasatosporales > Streptomycetaceae > Streptomyces > Streptomyces sp. SAS_272. The sequence goes on from NZ_JBMNDR010000028.1 coordinate 49,793, forward strand.
CAACCGCGACGGCAAAGCCGACGTGATCGGCCGCCACCCCGACGGCACCCTGAGCCTGTTCCCCGGCACCGGCACAGGCGCCAGCCTGGGGACCACCGTGCAGATCGGCACCGGCTGGAGCAGCTTCGCCTTCGCCGGCGTCGCCGACCTCAACGGCGACGCCAAACCCGACGTCATCGTCCGCGACACCACCGGCACCCTATGGCTGTACCCAGGCAACGGCAGCAACGGCTTCGGCACCCGCAGCCAGATCGGCACCGGCTGGAACGGCTACACCTTCGCCGGCATCGGCGACTTCAACAGCGACGGCACCCCCGACGTCATCGCCCGCGACGACGCCACCGGCATCCTGTGGCTCTACCCCCGCACCGCCGCCGCTTTCGGCACCCGCCAACAGATCGGCAGCGGCTGGTAGACCAACCCACTAACCTCCCGGGGCTGTCGGAATCACCATGCCCGACAGCCCCGACCCCCTACCCCGGGCTTTTCCTGTCTTGCACCCCCTGCACCGTCCTCACTTCAGGACACCTAACACGCCCGGCATCGACAAGGGATGCACGAGCCACCCAAGGGAATGGAAACTCTCGAACACGATGAGCATCAACATCGACCGTTACGCACCGCACAGAGCGACGAGAGCAGTCTGCGCAGCTGCGCTACTCGTGTGCGCGCCCGTGGCGTGCGCCAGCACCTCCACGGATGGGGCAGTGACCACCGACACCTCTGAGGCATCCTCAGCAGCTGTGGCCAAGGCTGCCACGAACGCCGCCGGCATCACGTCGCTCCACTACCGCCTCAGCGGGACGGTGCCGGCGAAAGGCCGCTTGACGGCCGACGCATCCATGACCGCGCAACCGCTGGCCATGAGCATGGACCTCAACACAGCGGCCTCCCAGGGCAGGGGCGGCCAACTGCGGATCCTGTTCACCGACAAGACCATGTACGTCGGCGGCAGCGCAATCCACTCCGAGAAACTGAAAGGCAAACACTGGCTGAGCGCTGCGCCTGCCGTCTGGGGACATGGCGCAGCGGACAACCAGTCCTACGGCGTGCTTCCCAGTCAACTGCAGGCAAACCCGGCCTCGCTGTCCACGCTCCTCAACGGATCCAAAGACCTGCGAGCGGTCGGAACCGAGACAGTCGACGGCGTCCCGACTGCGCACTACAAAGGAACGGTCAACTACGACGCCCTGAGCGGTGAACGCCTCGATCAATTCATGCAACTGGAAGTGTCAGACCAGCTCACCATGGACCTGTGGATCGACAGCAAGGACCGGGTAAAACAGTTCCGACTGCAAGCCGAGCACCACGACGACCCGCCCACCGCCAGCGCCGCAGACACGCCACTCGACCTCACCGTCACCTTCCTCGACATCAACCAGCCCACCACTATCAAAGCCCCACCGGCCGACGACACCGCCCCTCTCGCAGCTGACACGCAACACTGAACGCCGCCCAACAACCGCAACGAAGCGACCGCACGTGCGCAGTGTCATCGCCAGTGATTCCCCGACGAGCACCCCCAGCGCTGCCATCTGCGACGACGCCAACTCCTCCAGCTTCTGTCCTGGCTCGGTTCCGTCACTGCCGCGCCGGATCCGGGCGGACGCCAGCTCGGGCGAGACCTTGTCCAGCCTCCGATGGGACGACCGCCCAGCGCATCGCACGGCCACGTCGTCGATACGGGCGAGCAGCCGGCGGGCCGCCGCCGTCGAGCCAGCAGTCTCCAGGGCAACACGTGTCGAGGAGTACACCGAGTCGTTCCAGCACGTGCAGGGGCATATCCGCGATCCACTCGCCGACCGCCAGCAGGGCACGGCATTCGGTACCGGGCACGCAGTCAGCGTGAGCACGACGGCCAGGGCACGGCGCGCTCCGCGCGGATCCAGGCCGACAGCGGACTACTCGCGCAGCCGGTCAAGAACAGGCGGACTCAGGGATGATGCGCCAGCAGGCACGATCTTCCAGGCGAGTCACGGGGCATCCAGGTTGGGGCGTGTGCCTGCCTTTCACCCAGCAGGCGCTCGGGAACACTGGTGCTAAGGCAACCGTCGCTGGAACACGGAAGGGTCACTGGTGCTCGGATGAGACGTGCCGTCGGGAGAGTGCCAGCCTGCGTTGTTCTCGATCGATCTCGGTGACTACGACCGTGACCTCCTCGCCGATCTGGACGGCATCCGACGGAGTTTGCACGGACGTCCAGGTGCGCTCTCGCAGGTGAACCAGTCCCTCGACTCCGTCCGCGACCCGGACAAAGAAGCCGAACGGAACCAGCTTTGTGACCCGCCCGCGCAGTTTCTGCCCCACCGCGATGGCGGCGGCGAACGCCTGGAAGGGGTCCGGCTGCGTCGCCCGCAAGGACAGTCTGGCCTCCAGGTTCCATGTGTCGAACTGAAGGAACTCGCACGAGACCCGCTGGCCGACCCGTACCACGTCGGAGGCGACTGCGAAGCGCCAGGAGAGTTCGGGGACCGTGATGAACCCGACGCCTGGGAAGACCGGGTGGTCGGGGCCGTTGTCCAGCGCTACGAATACGCCGAAGTACTCGATCGCTGTGACGGTGCCTGAAAGGAGCTCACCGTAGTGCAGTGATTCCAGGAACGCCCAGAGTTCTGGGTTCTCCGGCTGTCCACCCATCATCCTCCCAGCCTTGCACGAGGAGCTGCGCTGGACGGGAGGCCCAGTCAGGCTGCGGCCTTGAGGAGACGTCTGCCTAGCGGACGCGGACGAGACCGCCGGTCGACGGCCCGGACGTATCCGTCGGGGGCCGGACAGGACTCTGTATGAAGACCGCCCTCCGATCAGTCGGCCAGCCCCTGAAGGGCCCGCGATCTCAACGGCAGCAGGAGCGGGTCAGGTCACGAGGAGCGCCGGAAGACGGTCACCGAACCGACGGCGCCGGGGCCGAACCTGCCACGAACGCGGTCGATGGCCGCTTCGGCCACCGGCCGGACTTCACGCCCGTCATCGAGGCTGATCTGCCGTGCAACCTGGTAGGCGTCAACCGGGCTCCGCTGCGGAGGGTATGGGGAAAGGCGGTCAGGCGTCGGGGTCTACCTCGTGGTGCGTGTACCGCATGGGCTTGCCCAGCGACCGGGCGTAGGCGATTTCGGCTCGGTGCTGTCCCCAATGTAGTCGTCGACTACGAGTACCTCATCAACGAGCCTGATCTTCGCTCGGTGCAGATCGTCGAGTCGCACCTTCAGCGCCTCGGCCTCGACACGATCGGACCAAAGTTCCTGCAGCGACTTCATGCCGCAACCCGGCTTGACGACAATCTTTCCGGCCTTGGTCTCCCGCAGATCGGCCTCGGTCATCTCGGTCATGAAACGGCAACGACTATGTGCAGAGCTATCTGCAGCAGGCCCTCGCCACCGGTCTCGGCTTGGACGTCACCTTCATCTTCTCCGAGCTGACCCTGGTCCCGACCGTTCCCGCAATGGCCAACTTGGTCCCGCTCTTCGAGGCCTCCCGCGCTGAGGCCCTCACGGCCGCCGAGTCCCGTGCTAGGGAACTGTTGATGCACCTGGCCGCATAGCACCACCGCGTCCCGCGCACCAACAGAGCCGGTCACGCTGGACCGTAGGGTTGCGCGCCGCGAGGCGCGGCCGTCTTGACCACCTTCGGATGTCATCGCATCCCGGCAGGGTGAACCGCGTCCGCAGACGCCGAAGCGGCGCGCTACCCCTCTCGGGGGTAGCCCGCCACCGAAAGGGTAGCGTCGGCAAGTGGTTGCGGCGCGGCGCCCACCGGCCTGTTGTTGGGCGGGTCAGTGGCGGCCGCCGCGGCGGTGGCCCCAGGACTCGTCGTCGACGAAGCGGCCGCGGTCGTCGCGCAGGGTGGCGGTGTCGTGGTCGTTGTTCCACACGTAGGCGCGGCGGCCCTGGTAGAGGTCGGTGCGGGTGTCGCGGCCCACACCGGTGTGGACGCGGACGGTGGCGCGGCCGGCCAGGCGGTAGTGGTCGAAGGTGTAGCGGTGGCCGGACTCGTCGCGCAGGACCCAGCCGTCGAGGTTGACCGTGTTGCGGGTGGTGTTGGTGAGTTCCACCCACTCCTTGTTCAGCGAGCGGTTGGAGCGGTCGTCGCGTCCCGGGGAGTCGTACTGGACGGCGGAGATCTCCACCTTCGCGCGGGCCGGGCGGGCGTGGTCGGCGGCGGTGGCCGGCAGCGCCGCCACCGAGACCAGGGCCCCTGCGGCGAGCGCGGCGGCAGCCAGACGACGGGCGGTGACGGAAGCAGAAGCGGACAAGAGTCCCCCAGATGGTGCGGGCACCCCTCGCAGGCGGCCTTCGCGGCTGCCACGGGCGGGTGCGGTGTGCGGGTGGCGGCCGGGCCGGCCGCGCACTCACACTCTGTCCACCTCGTGCTGGAGTTGAGAGGGAAACATGGCTTGTGTTACCTGTTGCCCATATTCCTGTGACTCTTGGCTGTATTCTCCATCTATGACGATGGTGCACGAGGTTGACGGAGTGACAGCTCCTGCCTCCTTGCGGGCGCTGGCCGAGGCCTTGGGTTCGCCACGCCACGCCACCCCGGCACTGTGCGGGCCGTCACCCGAAAGTGAGTAACGCCCCAAGACGCCAGCGGTGCGAGTCGGGAGCGAGTCTCCTGTACCCCGAGATCCTGTGGCTCCTGGAGCTTCGTGATCTCCAGATGCATGGTGGCCAAGGCCCTGGGCGCGGCTTACGCAGAACCGGACCGCCCGACGCCGTTGCGCGGCCGAGCCGAGCCCGCCGCCGCGGGGGCAGGCTGGTGGGTAATGCCGTAGTCGCGGGCGAAGCGGTTGGCCTCGAGCGCCGAGCCGGACATCTTATGCAGCCAGAACCCGTACGCCGCCGACTCCATCTGCTCCTGCGACAGGTGCAGAACATGCCGGTTCACCCCTGTCTCACGCCGGGCCGCACGCACCCGCTCCGCCAGGCCGTCGGCGGGCGGCACCCGAAGCCGGCCGTCGAGGGCGACGAACAGGGCAGCGCCGTCATCTGCGAGGGGATCAGTTCCACCCGATGCATGCCTGGTTCAGGCTCATCTTGCGCGGGCTCTGGACACAAGTGGCTGTAGAGGAGGAGGTCGCGGCCGTACGGGGTCGGGCGGGCGGCCCATCGCACGGCACGACCTTCCCACGCCGATAGCTCGGCGCGGTCCTCCCGGCCGGCCAACTCCACAAGGCCCCGCGCGGCAAGGTTGAACACGCGCTGCTTGACCGGGTGAAGGTCCCCGTCCAGGGCCCAACCGTGGCCGGCCGCCTCCTGCCGCTCGGCCACTACTGCCAGCATCGTGACGGCGCTGTCCCCATACGTCATCCGCAACCCCCGGTCTCAGGGCCGCACGTCTGGATCGTCGGCCCCCACCGATGCAACAGGCGGCGCAGCGCCGAGGTCACTTCTACCTCCTACCCGCGCCGAAGTTGTCTTCGATCGGCAGGCCTACTGGAGCCCCGCGCCGGATCACGGTGTGGTGACGAGCAGAAGGTCGGTGGGCGCCGGCACTGCCAGATTGGCGGGTCGAGGGGGCCCACGTCCCCTCCTTCCCGTCCGCTTGCCCCACCAGGCTCATCGCATGGAATCAGGTGCTTCGACCAAGCAGGCCAGGGCAGCCGCCCAGCTACGCAAGGGCGTCCTGGGGTACTGCGTACTCGCCTGCGGGACCGCCCCCGCTACGACTGAACTCCTCCGCGCCTTGGAGGACTTCGGCACCCTGGCCGCAGCCAGGGCACCGTCGACCCGCTGCTCCCCGGCTCCGCCGCGACGACCTGGGCACCACCACCTGGCAGGAATCCACTTCGGGGTTGCCTCGTCGCTACTGAGTGCGCTCACCGACAGCCGGCCGGCCAGCACTGCGAGGGCGAATGCTTGACACCGCCCGGAACATGTTCATGTCTGGCACCCGGCTGTCGGGTCAGAGGGTGGGGATCGCGAATTCGACCCACATCGGGTAGTGGTCGGAGATGTGCCACGACAACTCGGTCAGGGTGAAATCGCCCTGTAGTTCAGGCACGAAGTCCACGTGGCCGCCGGCGCCGGCTTCTAAGGTCAGCACCGGCCGCCGTTTCTGACCCTTGGTGAACCAGGCGATCTGGTCGTAGAAATGCTCCGCTCCAAGGTCGTCGAAGACGGTCCGCGGAAGTCCCGCCAGCTGCGGGGCGGGGACCAGGCCGGTGGAGGTGAAGGCCTTGAACAGCGGGTCGTCGGCGCGGTCGATGTTGAAGTCTCCGAGCGCGATGAGGTTGTGGTCCCAGCCGAACTCCCGCTCCGCCCAGTCGGCCAGCCAGTTCGCGATCGCCTGCAGTTCCGGAACCCGCTCGTCAGCGTCCTTTCCGTAAAGGACGTGGAGGGTGACCAGGGTGAACGTCTGGCCGCGTGAGAGGAAGCTGACTGCATACGGGGTACGGGCGAACTGGCGGTCCAGTCCGCCCGCCGACAGGCCCGCGTCCTTCTCGAGGGGCACCACCAGCTCGCAGGCCAGCCCGGACGGTTTGACCCGCCGGGTATCGAACAGGAACGCCAGCCGTTCGTCGTTGCCGTCCTTGCCTTCGGTCACGTCGGTGAGGATGAACGCCCAGTCCTCGCCCAGCACCTTCATCAGGTGCCGCAGGGCCCTCAGGTTCCCGCGCACCTCCTGCACCGCGACCACGTCGAACCGGCGCACCACCGCGGCGATCAGGTGCACGTCGGTGAAGTTCCGCTTCGGCGAGGCGCCCTCAGGGCTCGTCCACGCCTTGGTCAGGCCGGAGAATGCCCGCAGGTTCCAGGTCGCGATCCGCAGACTCGTCCCATGGCTGGGTGGCACCAGCGCATCGAGGGCTTCCTCCCAGCGCGAGAGCCGCGCGGCAATCCGCTGCGGCGGTGCCAAAACATCAGGTTCCGTCGGCACATCGGCCTCCCCGTCACAGCTGCCAATGCACCGAGAGTCGGATGACTCGAGGTACCAAGCAATAGCCCATTGCGGTGGCCGCGCTTCTGCTGGCGGGCCTCGCAAGCAGAAGCGCTCGGTATCATCTGAGTTTTGGATCTACCCCGGATCGGCTCAGGCCGAGCCGTACGGCCCCTCGGCCTCCTTCAGCCGCTCCATGGCCGTCAGCCGGACCGCGAAGTGCACCGCGGCCGCAACTGCGGCGATGTCCAGGATGTCAGCCGCTATCACCTGAAGCACGGCGTCCCGGACCTCTGCGAGGGTTTCGGCGTCTTGGTAGCGCTGCCAGGCGTACCGGTTGAACAGGGTCGTGGTGACGAACATGCCCCACCACCGGTTCACCGGCCAGAAAGGGACCTTGTACGGCTCACCGTCGGCCGGCAGTCGCGTGCTGGCCCCCCACATGTCGACGGCGAGACGATAAGGCATCCAGAGGTTCGCCAGCGGGATGAACCATGCCCCGATCGCCCAGCTGGGGCCGTTGCGGAACCGGTCCGGCCCCAGCACCCCTGCGACCCGGCGCATCCAGTGGAACCAGACGATGAAGACGATTGCGCAGGCAAGGAAGGTGACTTTCTGGAGCTGTCCTGCCGTCTGGTACGGCGCGTCGGCACCGTCCAGCTCCTGCTGAGAGGCGAAAGAGGCCTCGGTCCTCGTCGATCAGTGTGTATGTATGCCCGGACGCCGGCCTAGACGGCGAACAGGTCGCTGAGGGCGACGGCCGCGAGCAGCGCCGACAGACCGGCCAGGAGGCCGCGCGGCGACCGCGGTACCCGGTTGTGCAGCGCGGGCCGCGGACGGAGATCGCTGGATGCGGACATTACGGTGGGCCCCCACAGGCACGGAACTGGAATCGCCCGCGGAAGAGCGCGCGCTGAGGGAAGATACGCCAGCTACGGGCGGCCGACCATGGCAAATTCGCCACCGACCCGGCTCGCCCGCTGCACGCCGTCCGCGCCAAGGCTTGCGAGCAGGCGGACGCCCTGATTGGGCGGGGTTGGCACCAAGCCGCCCAATCAGGGCTGACCTGCGAGGTCCGGTCGTGCTTCAGGAGATGATCTGTTCTCGGCGGCGGTGCAGCAGGCGATTGCGGCTTCCGTAGGGCCGCTGTCTCGGGATGGGGGCCCGTTTCCTGTGTAGGGGAGTGAAGCCGCCCGTGTGTGAGGTGTCGTCGTTGGGCGGCGGTTCCAGGGAGCTTTCGACGCGAGCGGCTTCAAGCTCGCGGCGCTTTTCGACCCACTCGGAGAACTCCGGATCTCGTGGCGAGAGTCCCATGCCGATGAGTACCCCCGTGAGCGCGTTCTCGGTGGGGAGCTTGGCTCCCCGGAAGACGTTGCAGATGGTGGTCTGACCCACGGCCAGGTTGTGCCGCGCTGACACGTTCGCGATCTTCTGATACGTCGGGTTGCGCTGCCACACCTTGAGCTGGCGCAGGGCTACGGCGAACGCGTGGACGGTCATGACCTCGGACGGCAGAAGCCGTTTGACCGCGGCTCGCTGTTCGGGGGCATCGGGGAGCCCGGCTGCTTCACGCTGTTTGGGGTCGGCGATCATCTCCCAGCGCGGACGCCAGGCGGAAGGGTCCTCGCCGGCCGCGTCCAGGTAGCGCTTCATGGTGTCCCAGGACGGGCACTTGGTTCCCTGTGTCGCAGCGGAAAGGGTCGCCCGCGACAGGCCGGACACGTCGGAGAACTGCTCGAGTGTCAGTTCCTTGTACTTGCGCAGCCGCAGAAGGTCCACGGCGAGCTGTTCGAGTGCACCCTTGCTCGGGTCGACCTGTGTGGTCGGCCGTCCGGGCTCCCTGTGATTCACGGCGGTCTCCCTTCCGGGCCCCGCTGCACCTGGGTGGGGGAGGCAGACAGCCTCCCCCACCCAGGTGCGCGGTCAGCCCTGCGTCTCCTGGGTGTCGGCTGCCTCGGCGCGCGAGGGTCCCGGCTTACGGGAGGTCATCCCGGAGACGAGCCGTTCTGCGGCGAGGGTGCAGGACAGGGAGACGCTTGCCGCGGTGGGAGCGTCGCAGCCGGTCTGAATGAAGCCGAACGTCGCGCCCGCGGCGATCGTGAAGGCGGCGAGGTTCAGCCTGATCTTGCTCAGGCCCACGGAACGGCGCAGGCTGCCGGGAGCGGGCAGTGCGCCTGCCTGGAGCCCGAAGGATCCGCTCTGCTGCGGGGAGACCACGCAGCCCGGGCCGAAGGGGCCCTCGGCCCCGAGGCGAGAAAACCGGTTCATCTTTGAACCTTTCTAAGAAGTGCCTTGTCTCGTGGTGCATGTGACCCAGGCTGTTTTTCCGTCCTGGTGGTGCTGGTGGTGCTGGTGGTGCGGGTACTGCAAACGCATCCGGGTTGCCGCCCGGATTTAGAAAGAATGCCCTACGCGACGCGCGTCATCAAGCGAAGATATTCCTGCGCTTTACCACAGGAACCGCGAGTCCAGTCAGGCACTCGTCCGAAGACTAATCACCCTCCAACCCCAGATCATGCACGCCTATTTTCTTAAGGAATACACATAGGCAGCCCTAAGTCAGGGTGATCACCGCGGGTGGGCTCGCCTGGTGGCGTTGTGTGCCAACGGAGTTGAGATTGGTCCGGACCAGGTGGTGCATACTGACCGGAAGGTAAGGTGAACGCATGCTCTATGTGCGAACATTCGTTCATAGCGGCGTTGGAAGATCTTTATACCGGGAATGAACCGGCGGGTAGGGGCTGCGCGTGAAGGGGTTGAGCGGTCGCGAATTTTGAACCCGATCCCCTTGGTGAATTACCGGCTATCCTGGGCGGAAGGGGACGTAAAAAGATAGTTCCCGGTGCGCTAAAGATCAAAATGTCGAGAGAAAAAACAACCGGAATCCCAAGGTCAGAGCCGCCGGGCGGGATAGGTTTTCCAAAGGCATACGGTGCTGTGACAAAAAGGGCTGGTCGGGTGGTAGGCAAGGCCAGGTCTGGGCACACTCAACCTGGCAGCTCTTCGGGGAGGGGACTCCTCGCAGTGCGGCCGAGAGGTGCCTTGTCTCTGACCCAGGCAGGTATCCCGTCCTATCTGGCCGTTGCCGCGGCCTCGGGACAACGCGGTGCGTGGGGGTTCCTGCGTGCCGCGCCCAGCTTGAGGAGGTAGACGGTGGAACTGCTCGTAACTCGTGCTCCAGTGCCCACGTCGGCGGGGTTCGAGCAGCTCGTCGAGTGGCGTTACGGCGCCACCGACGGTGTGACGTTCCTACTGCCGCCATCCTGTGGTCCATGCCGCTCAGGCGGGCCGGACACACGGGGCGCTGTCGTTCGGCCGATTTTAGGCTGCACGCGGCGACGGAGCGGATCTACCCACGCATAACTGCTTGCGCCAGCAGTGCGGCGGGGCGCGACCGCCCGACCGCGAGTCGACGAAGTGCTCAGCCCAGGGGGCTGTGCGGGGGCATCACATCCATCGTCTTCAGAGCCCGCCGACCACCAGGTCGGCGGGCTCCTCCACGTGCGGCACCGCCGCGAGACTCCGTGGCGAGAGGGAGAGCGGCGACGGCGCCGGCTGCGTGGCCTTGCGCATCGCGTCGAGGCAGCGCCGCTGGTCTGCGCCCGGATTGCCGTTGTCGCCCAGACAGGCCAGTAACCGCACCGTCCGTGTGCAGCGCAGCACCCGGCCACTTCGGTCCCGTACTCGCACGAAACCACCCCGCAGCAGCGCCATTCCAGGCCGCCTGCCCCAGCGGACTCACGAGCAGCACCCACATGAGAGAGCCCCGTGAGGCAGCAGAACGCACATCGTCCCGAATGCCCGCAGAACTCTCGTCCCTGCCGGGCCTTTGCCCGTGCGGGGTCACCGCGTGGTGGCGAGTTCATGGATGCGGTCGGGCAGCCGGCTGTCGGGCCGGCAGACCAGTCCGTCCTCGTCATGCCGGTCGGCGAGCGCCTCGTAGCGTTTTTGCAGGTGGCGGGTGGGGATCGGCGTCGGCTCGCGATGGCGGGCGCAGTAGGCGGTGAATGCATCCACGGCACCGACCAGGTCGCGGGTGTAGTCGTTGGACGGGCCGTCGAACCACTGCTGTGCGGTGCGGTCACGCATGGCGCTCATCTGCCGCTTCCACAGCGCCGCTTCGCGGATCTCGCCCTGGCTGAGGTGACGCAGGTGCAGGCAGTAGGCGGCGCCGGTGTGCTCAGCTCCAGCGGCGATCTGCCACCAGAAGATGGCGCTTTCGGGATGGTCGGCGAGGTGGAGGATGCAGGCGAAGACGTGGATGCCGTGGACATCGACGGGCATCCACTCGGTGAAGTCGTCCGGGGTGGGTTTGCCCATCCCGTCGTCGCCGATGACCGTGGCGAGTTCTTCGACGTGGTCGGCGGCACCGGCCTCAGTGACGGTCCACCGGGAGATCAGATCGAGCTGGCGGCGGGCGCCGGCACCGGCGGGCCGGGCAGGCGCAGGCCGCAAATACCCGGCTTCCGCGGCCAGCCGACGCAGCCCCTCGCCGACGTCGAACGCACGGCGCGGCTCACGCACGACGGGGTCCGCCTCGCGCAGCCGCTCGGTCCAGGTCGTCTCCGCTTCGGCCGGGCGCTTGTTCCCCACAGATGTCACTGGCTCTCCTCCTTCTGCTCCGGTGTTGTGCCGCGGTGGTGGTGGTAGACCGGGGCGAGGCGCTCGCGTGCCTTGCGGCAGTGGTGGTCCACGGTGCTCGCGGTGATGCCGAGATACCAGCCGGCCTTGCGGCTGCTGTAGCGCAGGACGTACCGCAAGATGATCACGTCGAGCTGACGCTGCGGCAGCTTCAGCAGCGCCGAGTACAGGCCGATAGTGCTCGGCATCGCCGTGATCCCGTCGCGGGCCTTGCACAGCGCCTCGTCACCGACGACGCGCCGCAGAATGCTCCAGGTCTGCTGCGGCAGGTTGGCCTCGGCGAGCAGCGCCTCCCAGTTCCGCAGCACTTCCAAAAACGCGCGGTGCACCGCGCGCTCGGCGATGTCGTTGGCACCGAGCCGGTACAGCGCATAGGAGTGCCACGCCTCCTGGTTCATCACGTAGTGCGCCTCGAAGTCCAGCGGCAGAGGGAGCGGCGCCTGCGTGGCGGAACCGTAGCCGTCGTTGGCACGGAAGACGTCTTCGTGCATGGATCCTCTTCGTTGAGGTGTCGGGTGCCCGGCGTGCGCCGGTGACGATCACTCAACCGGCCCAGCGCCCCGAACACGCATGCACGCGACCCTCAATATGACCGTCCGAAATTCAACAGTTGCGCACGGTGAGTGCCGCGCGGTTGAGGAACTCCCCGCGTGAGCTGCGACATCTGTCCTCACGGGGACATCGGGACCCCCCTTGCGGCACTGTTAAGCGTGACAGGGGTCACAAAGCAGGGTGATGACTTTTCGGCCAAACCATCCTGAAATAAACGCAGTTGCGGTCGTGACCGCCATTCCCGCGCCCCCAGGCAACGACGACCGGCATGAGTAGGCGACCACGACGCAAATCCTTTCACCGGCCATCGTGCAGTTCTGAAACATCCCGCGCCCGCGCAGGCATGGCGGGATCTCGCGGCGGCCTGCACGGTTGGTCAGGCTCACGGTGCGCTTTCCGGCCTGGCTATCGATACCGCCCGGCGGCGAGTCAGTCAGGCGTGGTCAGGCCAGCAGTCGACGACGGGCTTCACACGGCGCCCGGCCGCTCGCCTTTGCCCACCGAGGCCACGAGGTCGTCTATGGCCTTGCGAAGTGCCCTCTCACGTTCGGGATCGTCATCGACAGACACCATGACGTCATACAGGTCATGCAACGCCTCCGGGTGGTGACGCATCATCCCGTTGATGATGCCCATGACATCGGTGCGCGCTTTGGTGTGGCGGGGCAAAGCCGCGGTGACGTGCGGTTCCAGCGCGTTGATCACTGTCTGCCGTTCGGCGAGGTCGGCGATCAGCGGATAGGCCAGCAGGGCTTCTACGGCCCGCTGGAGGAGTGAGACCGGCCGCGCCGTGGACAGAGCCGACTCCACGGTGCCGCCGGGGCCACGCAGCATGATCGCGGGATGCTGCCATGCACGGTCAGCTTCCCTGAGGGCAGCAAACCGCACCTTTACGGCGTCGAACAGGTTCTGCGGATCGGGCAGTCCGGGCAGGACGGCGTCTCGGTCGGACAGCAGGTCCAGCACGACGTCGGAGAAGAGACCCCTGGGCTGTGCGGGGTCGTTGCTGGCAGCCTGGCCGGCCCCGGCAGCGCGGATCACGCTCTGCCGGTGGAGCAGGGGGGACCGTCCGGCTGGGAGGGTGCCTGAGGGCAGCGGCTGTTGGAAGGCCAAATCGTCCTCGAACTGCGCGGAGGCGTCCACGATCCACAGCTGCTCGGGGAGGCCGGGGACGGCCTCCCCGGCGTATCGGCTGAGCGCAGAATCCAGATCGATGTTCCTCTTGTTCGCGGTGGTCGCGTCCGCGCAGAACAGCCGTTGGCGGCCGGCTCGGTCTGTGCAACCGTGCCCTCCCCACCACACCCAGAGCACGTTGCCCTCTGCCGACCCTAGTTCGCTGACGAGGACGCGGAGCAAGGTCGCATGGTCTGCGGGCTCGTACGGTACGTCAGGGACATGTGACGGCAGGGGAGCGAGATGAAGGCGCAGGTGGGCCTCCGGCACGCCGGCGGCCCGCAGCAGCCGATAGAAGCGGAGCGCATCCGGGGCGGGCCCGGGCAGGTCCCAGGACGGCCCGGCGTCATAGCGCTCGATGCCGACGATCAATGCGTGCACACGGGCGGCCTCTGCACGTGACGGCGGGGCATAACCAGCGCCGGTCACCGCCAGTTCTGCTCTCGGCAGGCCCCTGGCCGACGTTTCCAAAGGCATCCCGGCCGAGCTGTCGGCTTCGCCCGGTGAGTTCGCGATGCTGCTCGAGCTGCCCATGGGAGCCAGGAGTCGCTCGAACTCTGCAGAGATCACGGCACCTTCGAGGGTCCGCACCACATCGAGCAGGGCCCGCTCGCCGCCGTCCGTGTACAACGCGGTCCGTGACAGGATGACGAGATCCTCACGCAGCCTGAGGCCCCGCAACTCGATCGGCCGGCCCAATATCTCCGCCAGCAGGGCAGCGAACCGCAGACGCCCCGCCGCGTTCGCCAGGCAGGCCAGCGTGGAAAGGGCGTCGGTCACTCGAAGCAGATGTTCACGGCGGGAATACGCCTGTTCCTCTCTTTCCGCCTCCAGCTCCGCGAGAGGCTCGCTGCCCTGGGGAAGAGCCAGCGTCCCCGAACGGTCGGCGATGATCGCCGGAAAGTCCGGGGTACGGCCAAGGCGTGGTGCGATGAAGTCGCTGACGGCGTCAGCCGTGCGCTGAGCCGAGCTGGCTTTGATCACTGTGCGAAGCAGCGCGCGCACATCTGGTGCGAAGGCGAAGACGTCTTGCCCCTCCAGCGAGCTGTCCAGATGCATGAGACCACTGAGCAGGACCTCCGCCAGACAGACCGGGCTGCTGTCGGGCAGGGCGGCAGCCTGGATGAGCCGCATCACGGGAAGCGTCAGCGGATCGACGGCTGCCAAGTGCCCTGCGAGGTCGTAGGCGTGCGGAGAGGCTGCCGCCTGGAAGGCCTGCACACGTTTCGCGGCGGCTGGAGGCTCATCCGCGACCGCCTCGTCGAAGAGCGCCGCGCCGGGAGGACTCTCCGCGTCGATGACACGCAGAGCGGTCAAGCCGCCGTGGGACGCGATCAGCTCCGCCCAGGGACGCAGGCTCAGCTCGTCCAGCTCAAGGACAGGCACCGGAAGGCCGGGTCGAGGGCCGAACGCAGCAGGGAGCCAGGGGTCGTGCGCGGTCAGCAGACGGTTGGGCGGCGCCGGGCCGGTCGTGCGGACGATCATAGGTTCCGCTGCCAACGCCGTCTCGCCCCACAGCCGGAGAGGAAACACATGAAGCACCGCGGTCGGCACGCTGCGAGCCAGCGTGGCCAGACGCCCGTGAGCGGTTCCTGTGTACCAGTGGTCAGCTACCCCGTCGGTCACGACGAGCACGGCGGTTCGATCGCTGACGAGGGAGACGGGCTCCTCCAGCGGGCCCACCCGTACGGAGCGGAAGATACCCGAGCCCGCAAGCGCGTCGGTCAGCTCGCTGACGGTGTCGCGCCACACCCGCATGGACGGACCCCCGTCGACGGCGAGCACGAGGTGAAGCCAGCGGCCCGCAGCGGGGCGCAGCACGGCATCGAGGACGCCGCTGTCGGCGATAGCCCCGACGGTGGCGCTCTCGTCCAGCTCGTACCGGTGCGCGGACGGCACCCTTCGCTTGAGAGCGCGTAAACCCCGCACGACGCCCAGCGGATGCCGCAGGCCCCGTACGCCAGGAATACGGACCGGCGCACCGGAAGCCCCGCCGCCACGGGCACCGGTGAAGGCGTAGACACCGCGCCGGCTCTCACCCGACGAGGACTCGGCAACGTCGCCGTCCGGGTGCTCCGCCTGAGGGAGAGAGGCGGGCGGGCGCTTGGCATGGAGCTCCGTCACAACGGCCGCATCCCGGTTCGGCGGAGTGTGCAGGGCGAGCCACAGGGCGTCGCTCAGCTCCCGAGGGGAGAGATCTACCCCCGCGCTGCGCAGAGCGGCATGCAGGGCACCGACCCAGGGCTCGTCCGCTTCACCGGACTCCGCCGTTCCTGAGCTCACGCAGCACCGCCTCCCTGAGGTGCTCCGCCTCGGGACGGATGCCCTGCTGCAGCAGATGGACGGCGTGCAGCAACTGGTCGGTGGCCAGGCCGCCGAGGCTGCGCCGGTCGGTGAACGTGCGGATGAGGTCCTGCACGCGCGGCCACTGCGCCTGCAACTGATCCAGGTCCTGGGCGAAGTGCGCCCGCACGATGCCCTCGAGCTGATCCGGGCCGGGCTCCGGCAGCTCCAGCCGGATACAGCGGCGCAGAAAGGCGGCCGGGAACTCCCGTTCACCGTTGCTGGTGATCACGACGAAAGGGAAGTCCCGGCAGCGGACCGTGCCATGCCGCACCCGCACCTTCTCCTGCGAGCCCTGCACATGCACAGCGACCTCGGCCTGGTCTTCGGGCAGGCGGGCCAGTTCGGGAATGGAGAACTCACCCTCCTCCAGCACGAACAACAGATCGTTGGGCAGGTCTAGGTCGCTCTTGTCGAGTTCGTCGATCAGGAGCAGCCGAGGCTGCTCCTCATGCCGGGTGGCCAGCGCGGTGCCCAAGGGCCCCAGACGTACGAAACTGCCGATGTCGGCACTGCCGTCCTGCCGCTCCCGCAGCCGCCCGATGGCGTCGTAGCGATACAGGGCATCAGTGAGCGTGGCGCGGGTGTTGACCGGCCACACCAGGACCGGCCCGAGTCCGAGTTCCGCTGCCACGGCGTGGGCGAGCGAGGACTTGCCCGTGCCGGGAGCCCCCGTGACCAGGAGGGGACGGCGCAGACGCAGAGCAGCGTTGACCACCTCCACCTGTTTCTCGCCGATCAGATACGGCCGCCGCTGCACGGCCTCACCGTCCGGCCGCGGCCGCCGCCACGGCGGCGGTTCCGGCAGCGGGACGGAAGCGTCGTATGTGCCTCCGCCGCCGCGGAAGAGCCGTTCCTGCGGGCGCCCGCTGTTCACACGGCGCCTCCTTCCCGCTTCATCGGGTTGGCCAGCCGTTGCCGGGACGGTGTCCAGCCCGGGTCCTCCCACATCAGCGCCAGATGAGCGCCCATGTGCGTGCTGTCGAACATCGCTTGGACACGCTGCTGTCTGACCGCTTCTCGAAGCGTGTGCGGCCAGTCCCCGGACACGACGTCTCGCAACGCCTCGGCCGTGTCCGGACCGTGAGTACCGCGCTGCCACAAGATCACGGGAACCCCCAGCCAACGGCACAGGGCCAGGGTGCTGTCGTGTTGCCCGGGCGGACAGCAGGCGACCACGCACGCAATCTCCCGGCTGTTCGTCAGACTGCCATTACCCGTATGCAGGTCGCGCAGCACATAGGGCGCTGCCGCGGAGCCCTGTCCCTGCTTCCAGCGCGTCTTCCACTCGCCGCCCCGCATCTCTTTCTGCCCACGCAGAACCACGACCCGGTCCAGCCCCACGGGCCGCGTCCCCAACGGGCCCGCGCTGATGGGCAGCCGGTCCACGGCCAGCCCGAAGAAGCCTTCCTCCAGTAGGAACTCCACACCGGCCGAATCCTCATACTGATCGAGGTCGTCGACAGCTTCGGAGAGAGCGGCACAAAGGTCGGCACGGCTGCACAGAGCATTCCCGTCCGTCCAGACCCTGACCTGGTTCCCATGATCGTCGTAGAGACGGAACATGTAGTGGAAGGTCTCCGCATCGGGGTCCGCTGTCCACAGCCACACCCGCAGCACCGGCGGAACCGTCTGAGCAGAAGCACGGGCCGTAGCCGACCAGCGGCACTGGCGCATCGCCTCCAGGCTTACGCCCAGCCGGGCGGTCACGCGGTTCGACCACTCCCGCAGACCGTCGCCGCTGGTCTGCCGTGCTGCGGCGACTTCCTCGATCACCTGGATCACGGGCGGTACGACGCCGGGTTCGCTGGCCCGGTCCTCCAGGTCCTCGATCAGAGCCCCCACGTCGAACGGCCCGGTTTGAGACAGCGAGAAGTGCGGCACGGCGCGGCGGGCGGCCGCGCGCACCTCCGGGAACGTGTCCGGGCCCAGGAACGCGCAGAGCTCGTCGTACTCCTCCTGGGTGAAAAGGCGCAGGGATCCCAGCATCGCCGCGACATCGGCGACCCGCTGCGCCACCGGCCCGTGCGCCATGAGCGTGCTGAGCAGAGTCGGCAGCCCCCGCTGATGGCGCATGGCAGCGTCGACAAGGTCCGTACAGGAGCCCGGGGTCCAGGCCAGCCGCAGAGCACGAGCGAAACGCTGAGTGCATCGCTGCAGCTTCTGCTCGTCGAGGTCCTCGAGCGCGTCAACCAGCTCACGGCGGCGAGCTCGCGTCCGTGGGTCCGACATCTCTGTGATCACGGCCGGGAACACGTGGGTCTCGGCGAGCAGCTTCACCAGCTCGGACGCCCTGATGGCGTACGAGCGGGAATTGTCGGGCTCGGTGGACACCATCAGACCCGTCACGCAACCGTGCTCTCGGTCCCACAAGGGCGCTCCGCTGTGCCCGGGGAGGATCTCCAGCGGGGCCCGCCCGGGATCCAGGATGTACCACGGGCCCATGGAGGTCTGGACATAGACGTCCACGAGGGAGCGCGGAGCGCCGTGTGCGTACCAGGTCGACAGGTGCCGGCTGGACGTCTCCCGCACCGGCACGGGAGGGAAGGTGCCCCATCCTTCCGTCTCGACTCTCAGCAGGGCGAGATCGCCGTTCCACCACTGCTCGTTCTTCGCCGGCTGCGGGGCCAGCCAGCTGACCAACTCCACAGTGCGCTGCTCACTGCCGAGGCCCGGAAACGAGACGGTGACCTGGAGCATGTCCTGCGCAGACGGCTGAGCGGCGGCCAGTTTGGGACGCTCGAGAGCCGCGTTGACCACGTGGGCGCAGGTCAGCAAGAACCCGTCCGCGACGATAAGGCCCGCGCCCAACCCGGCCCCTGCCGCGCCACGGGCGTGCACGGTGGCCCACGCCCGGCGGATGGGCGCGTCCGGGTCGTTGTCATACGGCGAGCGCACCGCTACTCCGTTGGCGCGGGTGCTTCGAGATTCCAGGTTGCAGACACCGTCAGGCTCGCCTCGCCCTTGTTGGCGACGATACCGAGAGTCAGATCGTTGCCGATCCTGACGCCCAGGTCGACGGTGAGTTGCTGGGGCCGCCGGTCCATGGCGGACACCGTGTCGTGTACGGACTGCAGAACGGGAACCAGTGGTTTGAGGACCTGCCGCAGTGCGCCGTGGGCAGCACGTGCTACCCGGCCGTTCCTCTCGCCCGCAACGGGCACGAGCGGTGCGGAACCGGGTGCCGAGCTGCCTGCCGCAGAGCTGGCGAGCGGACTGGGAAAGACTTCCAGCAGTACCGCCTGGCCGTCGTCGAAGGTGAACTCCACATATTCCCCCACAGCCTCGACTATGCCAGTTCTACGAGCCCTTGACCCCTCAGTCGGTCGATTCCAGGTCGACCGTGGGGCGGCGGCTGTCTCGGGCAGAGTGCCCGGACCCTAATGCTGAATTCCTCCTTCCTTGGGTATATGTGCTGATGGCGGGGTTGTTCGGGTGCTCGGAGGCGGGTGCAGGACGGCGGTGTTACAGGTACGGCCGAGCCGTGACGACAACGAGCAACGAGTCGTGCAATCGGCTGGCGCGAGCGCGCAAGGCGGTCCCCTTTCAAGCCGTCGCCGACACGAAGTGAGGGCTGGACTGGCAGACACTCTCAGATTCCCAGACGCTGCTGCGCCACTGCGTCTTCGATCCAATGGCACAGCTTGCGATCTTGGTTCGAGTTCTTAAAGACGTGAACTGCCTGTTCACAGGCTCTCGGATGGCTACCTCGGGTAGCGGCTGGAAAGACCTTGGCCCGCCTGCCACCAGATCTGGCCCTGCCCTGTCTGAGTTCCGAGCCGGGTGTTCATAAGGATTTCCCGAACTTCCGCGAGGTATCGGGCCTGGCACAGCCCCAACGGTGCCGAGGAGGTCAGCAAGGCAGTGGACCAGGTCCGCCCCGAATGGCTGCCGAGGCCCGAGAGTGGCGCTGGCACAGATCATTGCCCTTCCTCGCTCTGCATCGCTCGGATCAGAGACGAACCAGTCGCGGCACACAGCTACGCTTCCTCCACCCTGCCAGCGAAGCAGGCCTGCCCCCCCGGCAGCCGTTACAGGGGCAGGGCTGCCTGGTTGCGGAGCGATCCTGCAGCAGCGCCGAGTCCCTTTACCCGGTCTGTCGGCCGCTGTCTGTCCCGCCAGGTTGAGATCGCTGAATTGACCCAAACCGCCCGGATGTTGCCAACAGCCCCTCTAGGATGGCGGCCCGTTACGGGTGGTCATCCGCCCCGCCCGTACAGACACTCCCGCACGTCACACCCTCTCCGTCCGGAGGGGGAGATTCGGAGCAGTTCGACCGTGTACCTCACCCGTTTCTCCGTGTGCGGCTTCCGCTCGTTAGCGCAGGTGGAGAACATTCCCGTCAGCAGCCCGACGATCCTGGCCGGCCGCAATGACGGGGGCAAGAGTGCTGTACTGACAGCACTGGCCTTCCTCCTGGGAGACCACCGGCTGACGGACGAAGACCGTACATACCTCCAGACCGAGGGTGCCGCGGGCGGCCGCTGCCCCCAGACCTGGGTTGAGGGCGTCTTCACCCTCGATGCAGGCGAGCAGACGGCCACCGACCTGCCGCAGACCTCCCGGATCCGCCGCATCGCCGAAGAGGGCCAGACAGCCCGGTGGGAGTACTACGGCTCCCGGCCCGCGGACAGCCGTCTGCACGACGTCGGGAGAAAGCTGAAGACTGAGCTGGCCGAACTGGTGGCCGAGTTCTCCCTGATCCCGGCTGGGCCCCTTAAGGACGACCTGGTGCAGGCCCTCAACGGCTACGCGGCCACGGCACCCCAGGTCGAGCAGTGGCAGCCCCTCGCCAAGGAGCTCCAGGAGAGACTGCCCCGCCTGCTGTCATTCGGAGGCAGGGACGAGAGCCCGGACGCCGCCGTCCGCACCGCGCTGAACAACTGCTACGAGACATACCTGGAAGACGAGAACCTCCAGGGACGCGTGCGGGAGATCGAAGCGGAAGTCACCCAGCGCCTGGAGAAGGAAGCCGACTCCCTGTGCCAGCACATCCGCCAGCACTGCGGTGAATTCGTCGGTGTACAGGTCAAGCCGGAAGTTTCCTTCAAAGGCGGCTTCAAGCGCGCCCCGCTGGAGGTGTCCAAGGCCGACGGGGAACCCGTCGACCTCACACGCTCCGGCCAGGGCAGCAACCGCCGGATCGCGCTCGCCGTGTGGGAGTGGACCAGCAACCTGCTGGAGAACGGCGAACTGACCGCGGGGGAGAGGAGCGAGCAGGAGCCGACCCAGACCATCGTTGTTTACGACGAGCCCGACACCCACCTCGACTACCGCCACCAGCGCACCGTCATGGACATCATCCGCAAGCAGTGCGCTCTGCCCCACGTCAGCGTCGTGGTAGCGACGCACTCAATGAATCTCATCGACGGCGTCGACATCGCCGACGTGGTCCACCTCCGCCTCAACGAGAGCGGCCGCACCATCGTCGAGCGTCTGGAGGACGAGTCCCACGACGGCGTCGACTTCCACCTCGGCCAGATCGCCGCCGCGGTGGGACTGCGCAACTCCGTCCTCCTGCACGAGCGGTGCTTCCTCGCCGTGGAAGGCCCCACCGAACAGCAGTGCCTGCCACTGCTGTTCCGCCTCTCCCAGGGACTCTCCCTCCAGGCAGCCGGTATCGCCCTGTGGGCCTGCGGCAACAACGAAGGAGCCCTGCACCTGGCCGGCTACCTCGTCAAGAACCGCCGTACCGTCATGCTGATGGTCGACGCGGACAGCCGCACCAACAAGCACTTCAAGACCGAACGGCTCATCCGGACCGGGCTCGACCTGGCCACCCAGGTCTCCTACGTCGGTGAGGCCGACGGATTCAACGAACTCGAGGAACTGTTCACCGACGCCCAGTGGGCCACCGCCGCCAACGCGCACTGGCCCCAGCCCACGGGCTCGCAGTGGACCACCGAGCACTTCGCCGCACACCGCGGCGGGAAGTTCAGCGGCCGCGTCCTGACCATGATCAAAGAGCAGGCGGCGCAGACAAGCCCCGACGGCAAGGACGACATGCTCTACGCGCTGGTGACCACCCTCGCCAGGGCCGAGGACGTCCCGCCACAGCTGAGGAGCGCTTTCAGGAGCATCCAGGACCTGGCTTCTTGACCGGTTTGCCGGCACGGCGCTGCAGCATGCGTTCCTTGCGCTGCTGCAGCGTCGGAGCCGTCCACGCGTGCCAGCCCGCCTCCGCCACATGCTGCCGGCCGTGACCTCGGGCCTCGATCCCGCACCAGCGGCAACCGTTCGGCGCCACGGCAGACTCAGTATTGGTAGAACGCGATAACGACATCACATCCTCCTTCCCCCTACCGACCATCTTGCCCCCTGCCACTGACAATCACCCGCTGGCGCCGTCTCGTCCGGAAGGCCCGGCGACAACGGGAGAGAAACCATTCATCGCCTGTCGCCGCACTCCCACCCGAGGCACCGTTTATCAGGAAAACCTCCCGCAGCTGCCCCCGCAATGGTTACGGTCTGTGCCCATGCGGTTCTTGCACACCTCGGACTGGCACCTGGGCCGCCGGTTCCACACAAAAGACCTGATCCCCGCCCAGGAAGCCTTCCTCGACCACCTGGTCCACACAGCCCGGACTGAGAACGTCGACGCCATCCTCGTGGCCGGCGACCTCTACGACCGGGCCATCCCCAGTCTGGACGCCGTGCGCCTGTTCAGCCGCGCCCTGCACCAGCTCGCCGACCTCGACGTACCGATCATCATGATCAGCGGAAACCACGACTCGGCCCACAGACTCGGTGTCGGATCCGGCCTCTTCGCCCGCGCCGGGATCCATCTGCGCACCGATCCCGCCACCTGCGACGTCCCGGTCCTCCTCGACGACGCCGACGGCCCGGTCGCCGTGTACGGCATCCCCTACCTCGAGCCGTCGATGGTCCGCACCCAGCTGGAGGCAGAGGCCACCTCCCACCACGCGGTGCTGACCGCAGCCCTGGACAGGATCCACAGTGACCTCACCAACCGCCAGCCGGCCGGAACCCGCTCGGTAGTCATCGCCCACGCCTTCGTCACCCCCGGCAGCAGCCAGAGCGAAAACCAGCAGGTGACGGAGTCCGACAGCGAACGCGACCTCAGCGTCGGCGGTGTCGCCCACGTCGGCGCGGACATTTTCGACGGCATCGACTACGTCGCCCTCGGCCACCTCCACGGCCCCCAGAAGGTCACCGACCGAGTCCACTACAGCGGCTCCCCGCTGCCCTACTCCTTCTCCGAAGCCACCCACACCAAATCCTTCACCCTGGTCGACCTCACCTCTGCCAAGACGGCTCCCGGCGTGAGGCGCCTCGACTGCCCGACCCCACACCGCCTGGAACGCGTCGAAGGCCTCCTCGAGGACCTCCTCACTCACCCCGCCCACGAACACTTGAAGGACGCCTGGCTTGAGGTCACGCTCACCGACACAGCCCTGCCCTTCGAGGCCATGGCCCGGCTGCGCCGCCGCTTCCCCGACACGCTAAGCCTCAAGCACGAGCGAGCCTTCATCCCCGCCCAGGCCACCGGCACCCCCACCTACACCGAGCGCCTCCGCGGCCGCAGCGAACTCGACATCGCCAGCGACTTCATCACCGACATGCGCGGTACCGCCCCCACCCCTGACGAACACGCCCTGCTCCAGCAGGCCGTCGACGCCGCCCGCGTGAACGAACTGCAGAAGGAAACCGTCTGATGCGCCTGCACCGCCTCACCCTGCAGGCATTCGGTCCCTTCGCCGGCACCCACACCGTCGACTTCGACGCTCTGACCGCCGACGGCCTCTTCCTCCTGCACGGCGACACCGGCGCCGGCAAGAGCACCCTCTTCACCGCCATCTGTTTCGCCCTGTACGGCGAACCCCCGGTCGACCGCGATCTGATGCTGCGCAGCCACCACGCCCCGGCCGACCTGCTCACCCAGGTCACCCTGGACGTCACCATCGCTGGCCAGAGGTTGCTCATCGACCGCGTCCCCCAGCAGACGCGCCCCAAGAAGAACAGCACGGGTGACACAGTCCAGAAGGCCGAGACCCGGCTCAGCCGGTTCACGACCGATGCCCTGGGACAGGGCCACTGGGAGGCCTCCAGCAAGTCCCACCAAGAGGCTGGCAAGGAGATCAAGGACCTGCTCGGCATGAGCCGAACGCAGTTCTGCCAGGTGGTTCTCCTACCCCAGAACGAGTTCACCAAGTTTCTCTACGCCGATGCCGGCAAGCGCCGCGAACTCCTCGGCAAGCTCTTCCACAGCGACCGGTACGCCTTCATCGAACGCTGGCTGAACGACCACAGCCGCACCACCCAGAAGAACCGCGACGCCGCCCGCGACGAGGTGCTGCATCTGGCGGCCCGCATCCACCAGGCCGCCGGCCCGGACCTGAAGTCCCAGTACGACGCCCCCACTCCCGACGCCGCGCACGCCCTGACCGGCCCCGCACTGGCCTGGGCCCAGGACCTCATCCAGGCCAGCCAGACCGACGCTGCCACCGCTCAGGCCGAGGCTGAGAAGGCAAAGAAGAACCAGCTCACCCACCAGAACCACGAAGCCGACACCCGCGAACTGCACAGGCAGCAGACCACCTACGCCACCGCACGCACCCAGCTCAACCGGCTGGACGAGCAGACCCCCCACCAAGAAGCCCTCGGCCAGCGCCGGGAACAAGCTCGACGCGCCCAGCAGCTGGCACCGCTGCTCCACACCGTCAGCACCGCCCGCACCGACCACACCCGAGCCCAGGACAGCGAAACCGCCACCCGCACCCGGCTGCTGCCCGAACACGCCACGCTCCAGGCCGCCGACCTCGCCGCGGCCGGACAGCGCACACGCGACGACATCGCCGTGCTGAACACCCTGCTTCCCGAGGAAGCCATCCTCCGCCAGCTCACCGCCGACCTCAAGCGCATTGACACCGAGCGGCAGGACTTCACCGTCCAGCAGCGCGACGCCCGCGACTGGCTCGAGCAGGAGACCATCCGGCGCACCACCCTCCAGGCCCGCCGCGAGGCCGCCCGCGAAGCCGAGGAAGAAGGCCGCCGCCACCAGACCCAGCTGGAGAACCTCAACGGCCGCGTCGCGGCCGCCGAACGCCGCGACGCCCACCTCGCACAGATCACCACCACCGAGCAGCGCCTGACCGCCGCTCACAAGGAAACCGAACAGGCAGCCCAGGCCCACATCGACATCCGCCGCCGACGCACCGAGGGCATGGCCGCCGAACTCGCCGCCGGCCTCACCGACGGCGCACCATGCCCGGTCTGCGGCTCGTGCTCCCACCCGGCACCCGCCCAGGCTCCCGACGGGCATCCCACCCGCGACGACGAACAAGCCGCCGAGAAAACCCACCAGCGCGCCCAGCAACAGTGCGACAAGATCGCGGCCGAACTACAACAGCTTCGCGAGAACGCCGCCGGTGCCACCGGCGAAGCCGGCGACACCCCGCTGGCCGCCCTCAAGACCGAACACAAGACACTCGCCGCGCAGTTGGCCGACTTCCTCAAACGTGCAGCCGACCGCGGAACCGTCGAGGAGGAACTCCTCGCGCTGGACCGCGAACACACCACCATGACCGAGCAGGACAGTGTCGCCACCGCCGGCCTGTCCGCCCGTAACGCCAGCTACGACACCCTGTCCCAGCGGCAAGCAGAGCTCACCGAGAAACTCGATGCCGCCCGCGGCACCGCCCTGACCCTGGCGGCTCGCATCGACGATCTCACCCGCACCGCCGACCACCTCGAGCAGGCAGCCGAGGCATCCCGCACTGCCACTGTCGCCACCCAGGTTCTGCACACCCGTACCGGCGAAGTCTCCGTCGCCGCCACATCCCAGGGCTTCGACACCCTTGCTGTCGCCGAACGAGCCGTGCTCAGCGACAAGGACCTCCACGAACTCGAGGAAGAGATCAACCAATGGCGCGAGGCCCGCGCCTCCCACCAGACCGTCCTTAACGACCCCGTCCTGCAGGAAGCAGCAGCCCAGCCGGCCGCCGACGTCGAAGCTGCGACAGCCCTGCGTACGGCCGCAGACGACCAGCACGCGCAAGCAGTCACCACCGCCAGCACCACCCGAGCCCGCACCACCGACCTCACCGACCTCATCACCATCCTGGCCGGGGTCGTCGAACGCCTGGAAGCACTCGAGCAGGCCCACAGCACCGCCCGCCACCTCGCCGACCTGGCCACCGGCAACGCCTCCGGCACCCGAGTCCGCATGCAACTGGAGGCCTACGTCCTGGCCGCCCGCCTCGAACAAGTCGTCACCGCTGCCAACACCCGCCTGAGCCTGATGTCCGAAGGCCGCTACACCCTGCGCCACTCCGACCAGCAAGCCGCCCACGGCGCACGCTCCGGCCTCGGCCTGGAAATCACCGACTCCTGGACCGGCCGCCCCCGCAAGACCGACACCCTCTCCGGCGGCGAATCCTTCTTCGCCTCTCTCGCCCTCGCCCTAGGCCTGGCCGACGTCGTCACCCACGAAGCAGGCGGCAACCCCCTGGACACCCTCTTCATCGACGAAGGCTTCGGCACCCTCGACGACGACACCCTCCACAACGTCCTCGACGTCCTGGACTCCCTACGCGCCCACGACCGAACCGTCGGCGTTATCAGCCACATCCCCGAACTACGCCGCCGCATCACCCAGCGACTGCACGTCCGAAAAGGCCCCACCGGCTCCACCCTCGCCCACCTGACCGAAGCAGCCGAATAACCTGCACTCCAGGAGAGCGGAGCCCCCGCCCTCCTGGAGCACCCAGCCGACCCCACGGAGTCCGACACCTCCATGGCCCCCGACATCGAGCTACGGCCCCACCAAAAGGAGGCCGTCGCCGCCACGACCGCCACGCTCCGCGATCACGCCCGCGCGAGCGTGATCGCCGCCTGCGGCACGGGCAAGACCCTGATCGCCGCCCGCACGACCGCCCGCATCGCCCCGCGCGGCCGCGTGCTGGTGCTCCTGCCGACGCTGGACCTGCTGTCCCAGACGATCCGCTCCTGGCGCACTGCGGGACGCAAAGGCACCACCATCGCAGTCTGCTCCGCCCGGCAGGCCCTCGACCACGAGCCAGTCGGCGCCGACGTCCCCATGACCACCGACCCCGGCGAACTGGCCGCCCACATCCGCACGACGGGACCGGTCACCGTCTACGCCACCTACGCCTCCCTGACCGCAGTGGTCACCGCGCACCGTGACCACCAACTGCCCTCCTGGGACCTGATCGTCATCGACGAGGCGCACCGCACGGCCGGCCGTCTCGGCAAGGCGTGGGCCGCGGTCCACCACGACGACCAGGTCCCTGCCGCCCGCCGCCTCTACCTGACCGCCACCCCCCGCATCTGGGACCCCGACGACGCCTCGGACGGCGACGGGGCGGAGGCAGTGGCCTCCATGGACGACGAAGACCTCTTCGGTCCCGTCGCCTACCACCTCAACCTCTCCGACGCCATCGACCTCGGTCTGCTCGCCGACTACCAGATCCTCGTCCCCGTCGTCACCGACACGGACCTGCGCGACTGGCTCGCCACCGGAGCTGGAGCCGGCGTCGACGGACTGCGCCTGGCCGGCCGCCAGGTCGCCGCCCTGCGCGCCATCCACGACCACCGCCTACGCCGCATCCTCACCTTCCACCACCGCGTCGCCGACGCCCGCGCCTTCGCCACCACCCTGACCGACACCGCCGCCACCCTCCCCGCCGACCTGCGGCCCCAGGGGTTGTGGGCGGACTGGATCAGCGGCAGCCACGCCCCCCAGATCCGCCGCCGCCTCCTCCTCGAATTCACCTCCCACACCAGCCCCGACACTCCAGCCGTCCTGTCGAACGCCCGCGTCCTGGGGGAGGGCATCGACGTCCCCGACATCGACGCCGTCGTCTTCGCCGACCCCAAGAACAGCCCCGTCGACACCGTCCAGGCCGTCGGCCGCGCCCTGCGCCAAAAACCCGGCGCAGGCAAGAAGGCCACCCTCGTCGTCCCCGTCTACCTCACCCCCGACGAAGACCCCGACGACCTCCTTGGCGCCGACGCCTACACCCCCCTGTGGCGCACCATCCAAGCCCTGCGCGCCCACGACGACCGCCTCGACGCCCGCCTGTCAGACCCCCGCACCCACCGCCCCACCATGCCCGGCGAAGACCCCGAAGCCTGGCTCCGCTTCGACCGCCCCACCCAAACAGAAGAAGTCGCCCTCGCCCTCTCCCTACGCGTCCTTGCCCCCAAGAGCGCCGAATGGCGGCGAGGCCTGACCTCAGCCCGCAGCTACCGCCACACCCACCACCACCTCGATGTCCCCCAGACCTACCGAGACCCCACCGGCTACCCCCTGGGCCGCTGGCTCACCTGGCAACGCCACCTCCACGCCAAGAACACCCTCGACCCTGTACGCGTCCACGCCCTCGAACGCCTCGGCATCATCTGGGACCCCCGCCAGCAGGCCTTCGACCGCGCCCTGGCCCACGCCACCGCCTACGCCACCCGCCACGGCCACCTCGCCGCCCCCGTCGAGGAAATCCACGACGGCTTCCCCCTCGGCCGCTGGCTCGCCACCCAGCGCACTCGCGCGGGGGCGCTCACCGACCAGCGTGCCGCCGCCCTCATCGCTCTGGACCGCTGGTGGAACCCGCCCTGGCCGATCACCTGGCAGCGGACCTACCACGCCGCCCGCCAGAGCCTGGAACACAACGGGACGGCCACCGAGGAAGAGAAGTGGCTCGAGACCCAGCACACCCGATCCGACCGTCTTCACCCCGACCAGAAGAGCCTGCTGAAGGAGCTCGGACTCGCCGACCTGCCCGCCACGTCTGCCCCATCGGCCGGGGAGAGCCACCTGCCGGCACGAGAACGTGCCTTCCAGCGCGGACTGGCTGCCGCACAGGCATTCCGCGCGAGAGAAGGCCACCTCAACGTTCCCCAGCGCCACATCGAGAAGATCGAAGGCGACCCCGTGCGCCTGGGCCAGTGGCTGAGCAACCTGCGCCGCCGCCGCTCCGGCCTCAGCCAGCACAAGCAGGCAGCACTGGCCGAACTCGGCCTGTAAACAGGGCGAGCCCACCACCAAGGACAACGACCGGCGCCTACATGGGACGAGAAGTTCAAGCCAATGGCCAGAACCGCGGCCTGGTGAAGCTGCTCAGCATGCCCACACTGCACAGGAGGGAGGAACCGGTCCAGCTCGGCGCAAGAGGGGGCGTACATGGCGGCCAAACGCAACAGCAGAACTGCCCGCAGACTCCGCACCGCCCGGTACAAGGCGGCAGCAGGCGCGCTTGCTGCACTGATCCTGCTGGCCCTGCTGCGCCCCATGATCTGGCTGTATATCGGCTCAGCCCTTGCCGCCGCGGGAGTCGGCTGGATGGCCTGGCGGCTCTGGCGCACCGACAGGCTGCTGCGCAGCAAGGACGCCACGTGGAGACGACAGGACCAGATCGCAGCGGGACAGCGGACGCTGGCTGTGATCGACACACTGTCCGGAACTCAGTTCGAGGAAGTGGTCGCAGAGTTGTGCCGCCGTGACGGCTGCACACAGGTACGCACAGTCGGCGGTACCGGAGACAATGGAGCCGATGTACTCGGTCGACTGCCAGACGGCCGGAGCATGGTGATCCAGTGCAAGCGATACGCACCCCACCGAACGATCGCCAGCCGCGAAGTACGCGATCTGCTCGGAGCGAAGGTGCATTTCGCTGCCGATGTGGCCATCTTCGTCGCCACCACACGCTTCAGCCGCCAGGCCGAAGCGTTCGCCGTCGGCCACCAGATCCTCACCCTGCACCGTGACTTCTTCGGCCTGTGGAACAACGGGACACCCCTGTTGTCGCTGGCCGAAGTCAACGGACGCGGACAAGGAGGAGCCAGCCACCGGTCACGCTGGAAACAGACCTACTCCAAGTGACCTCATACCGGGCCCGTGAGCGGCGAGACGGAAAGTCTGAGCGAGGAACTGGGTGGGCCGCCCGAGGCCCGCGGCCCACCCAGCCTCAAAGTCGCGACCTGCCCGCACTATGTCCTCGCGGAACTCTTCCGGACAAGGCTTGGGCACAGCGACATCCTTCCCACCCGCCCTGCAGAGCAAGCCAGTTCAGATATCACCCGATCATGCAGAAGACCCGTTGTCAGAGGCAGCGTGTAGCGTCCGGCCGTGACTTACGGACTGACGCGTCTGCTGCGTACCGAAGACGACTGGTCGGACTTGCTGTGTTTCCTCGCCGAGCTTGATCCCGAGCCGCTCAGGTCGGCCTTGCGCCTAGCTCAGGGCACGATCACCGTACGGCGCGAGGTTCGGGTGAAGGAACGCAAAGGTGCGCCTACCGGCCGGGTCGACTTCGTCATCCTGCTGGACGGCGTCGAGCGCGCGTTGATGGAGATGAAGCTCGGCGCCGGTGCGCACGGCGAACAGTTCGCGGTGTACGACGCCTGGGCGGAGACGAAGGGCATACCGGCAGCTGACCGCTACCTGGTGGGCCCGAATGCCGATCCGATCCCGGACGGCCCGAATACCTGGTCCCGTCGGCTCACTTTCGACACTCTCCTCAACGGCTGGAACAGTTCCTCGGACGACCTCGCCCGACTGCTGGCTGCCCGGGCGCATCAGCAGCTCGTGGCGCTGGAGGCCGAGGCTACCGGCCCGGCGGACCAGGCCTCGACTGCGCTCAGCGACGCACTGCGGCTGCGGCGACTGGCGCGCCGCACGCAGGCTGCCGCCCCAGAAGGCACAGTGTTCAACTTGCGGCAGCACTCTCAGATGGGAACTCCGAACATCTGCGCTTGGCGGGAGACGGAAGACGGCTATGTCGTCACCGAGATCCAGCGCCTGCAGCCCAGACGCGGAACGGACAGCCCCTTCGAGATCCGCATCATGGTGCAGACGCCGGAGGCCACTTCCGCCGCCAACGGATCCCTCGCGGACCGGCATCAGAAATGGCTCGCCCGCAACAGCTTCGTCCAGCACGCAGGCCACAGCGTGCATGCACTGGTGGTGAATCCAGAGGACGACGGATTCAAGAAGAAGCCAGGAGCGAAGGGCCATCCGCAGTACTACGGATACGAGGGTGGCGGGCACGGGAGCTCTGTAGTACTCCAGGACGCGGTCGACCTGAACGACATGGTCACGGCGTTCTCCGCCCTCCTGGAATACCTCGCCACCTACCCAAAACAGTAGGCCAAGCCAGAGCGCGCCCCTGACAGCGGCCCGCCCGCCGCCGATCAAGACCACCTCAGCCCCCAGAAGAAGGATGGCGATGCCCCCTTCGATTTCTGCCAACGTCGCGGCCGCTGACATGCGTCGGCTGGGCAACGCCGAGCCCCTGGAGCCCTACCCGGGCCGGGCCCGCGACCCCTGGATGTGCCGTCACATCCCGTGCAACCAGATCATCTACCCGAACCGCAACAACGTGATGAACGGGCAGGGAGCCTGCATCTGGTGCGCGCCCAATGCCCCGAAGAACCCGGAAGCGGCTGCGGCGGCGATGCTGGAACACGGCCTCATCGTGCTGGTGGACTTCCTCGGGACCGGTAAGCCGTGGCTGTCGCAGTGCGTCGAGGCCGGGCACATCGTGGCTCCCCGGTACGACAACGTCACCGGCCGCGCCGGCGGCTGCCGGTTCTGCAAGCGGTACGGTCCAGGAGACCCGCACGAGGCGGTTGCCGACATGCGCGCCGTCGGCTTCCGCCCCCTGGAGCCGTTCAAGAACATTTCCTCGCCCTGGCTCTCGCTCTGTGAGCGGTGCCAGAAGATCTCAACCCCCAGACTGAACAACGTCCGGAACAGAGGCGAGTGCTGCCAGCACTGCGCGCGCTATGGGCTGGACCCGGGCGCCCCGGCCCGCCTATACATCCTCTCCCACGCCGAGTACGCCGCCGTGAAGATCGGAATCACTGGACTGCGGACCCGCGAGGACCGCGTCGCTCGGTTCCAGAGCCACGGCTGGGTGCCGTTCGCTCAGATCCAGTTCGCCACGGGCGCGGAGGCCTACCGCGTGGAGCAGAAGGTGATCAAGCTGATCAGAGCGGAGGGGCACCCGGTGTTCCTCCGCGACGCACAGATGCCGGTCGGCGGCTACAAGGAGACCTTTGACGCGGCGCAGATCTCCGTTGGGCGGCTGCTCGCGCTTGCGGAAGCCGAGAGGTAGAGGCGTGCGGCGGTCATCAAGCCGCGGTTTGTAAGGGCCTGGCTGACGTGAGCCAGTCCCGCACCGCCGCGAGGCGCTCCGGCCGCAGCCCGCGCGACGCCCACGCCCTACGCGCTACCCGCCGAATCCTTCTTGATCGATGAAGCCGGGATGCTTGTCATCGGCGCTCTTGGCCAGATGCAGCGGCGCAGGAAGGTTGGTGCGCCCGTCCCACATCGCCGCCTGCTCCGAGGCCCGCGCGGCGAGACCGGCCAGCTGCTCCTCGCGCCAGCCGCCACGGTGGGCGACCACGTACTCGGTGCGGGTCATGGCGTGGAAGGGAGCGCCCATCTGGGCCAGTTGCCCGCTGGGCAGGGTGCGACGCGTGTACTGGGTACCGGTGCGCTGACCGCCGGCGTGCTGGCGGGACTGCCCGGAAAACAGCCAGGACACCACATCCCCGTGATCGTGACGGTAGAGGATCTTCTCCGGCATGACCGGCTGCAGCGGGTTGGCCGGCAGCCTGCTCACGCCGCCGGTGCGCCGTGACGGCTGGGGTGTGCCCTGCCCGTTGCCGACCCGCACGATCGCCACATCCCACCCCTGGGCGAGCAGGCTCTGCCCGGGAAGCGCACCGTCCCCGAGCCGGTCGTTGCACAGCCCGGGCCAGATCCGCTCACGCTCCTCGGTGAAGAGGATGATCGGATACCGGTTGCTGAGAGCGGCCAGCGCCCGGTCCACGTAGATGCGCACGTTCTCCGGGCCGCCGTGGTCCTCCCGCAGATGATGCCCTCTCTTGCCGATGGGACCGGCATGATGCAGGGCCCGGGCCTGGGCCAGGGGAAGCCAGCCCCGGTCGCCGTACATGAGCGTGGGCCAGTAAGCGTCCTCGCCGAGCGGGATCCGCATGGCGACCAGCGTGATGGCCAGCACGGCCGGTTTGTGGGGACGGCCGGGACGTTGGTCGAAGCGGTGGTAGCGCGTCCACAGACCCACCGCCACAGCCTCCCGGTCCAGAGCCGTGTCCTTCGCATTGCGGTGGAAGGCGGTGGCGGCCAGACGGTTGTCGATGATGCCGGAGTCGGAGTGCAGGCTGCCGAGCGCGATCTGCACCGCATGATCGTCCTTGTAGGCGACGTCCGGCTCCGGCAGACCCGCCTTGAGGGCCCTGGACCGCGCGACCTTCTCGGGCGTGTTCAGCCGGAAGGGGTCGCCGGGATCGGAGTCCATGGTGATGAACTGCGAGGGGATCCCGCGCTCGGCGAAGAGCCCTTTCAGCGCGTGCTTGGCATCCGTCACTCCCGCTTCCTTCTCCTGTTCACTGGGGTAGCGCGTCTCGCACAGGGCCGCGACCAGGGACCGCCCGGCACCGGGCTTGAACCAGGGCAGCGTGTTCAGGATCAGGCTGCGGTCGTGGCTGCCGTGGCGGACCAGTTCGGGTAGCCGCACCGCCACCAGCTCATACCCGGGCGACAGGACCACCGGCTGCTCATCGGGCAGCCCGGCCAGTTCGGGCCGCGCGTAGTCGCGGGCCAACTGCCCCATCACCCGCGTGTGCCACTGCGCCGACTCGTACAGCACGACGATGCGCACCGTATCGAGGCAGGCACTGACCATGGCGTCGGCCATCTTGTCGGCCGGCACGTAGGGCGGCAGGCTCCCGCCCGGCTTGCTGATCTTGACGGAGGTCCCGGAGTAGACGAGCGGCTCCTTGCCCAGAACCTGCCCGGCGTGCTCCTCGAGCCGAGCGTGGAACATCGCGCCGGCGCCCTTGTCGATCGGGTGCTTGCCCGTGCGGTGCACCCCGCGCACCTCTGCCAGTTCGTCCAGCCCCGTCAGGGGCGGCTGGGGCAGGCGGCCGACACCGCAAGCCTCGACGATCTGTGCCGCCGCCCCGCGGTAGAGGACGGCCGAAGGCTGCATGAATCCGTCCGGACCCTTCTCCCACCGTGTGGAGATCGGCGCCTTGAGGATGATGTCCGGGTTGACGGGATGGCGCAGCAGGACGTTGCGGATGCCCTTGTAATGGGTGGCGACGCGCGAGATACGCGCCGAAAGATGCGCGATGAGAGTCTTTCCGCCGAGGGCGGGTTCGACCTCGATGTGGATGCGCTCCATGGCGTAGCCGGCGATGCGCCGGCGTTTGCCGCTCTCCTCGTCGATCCACGTTCGCTCGTGGACCAGCGGGGCCTGCCACGCCAGCAGGTCGCCCTCACTGTCGAGGTGGAACCGCAGCGCGGGCAGCGACTCGTCGAGCGGCAGCGGCTGGGCGGCCAGCATGCTCGCCAGCCGCCACCCGGCCACCCGAAACGCCCAGCGGGGACCGGTGATCCGCCCCATGGCGTCGCGGTGCAGCAGCGAACCGAGCGGCTGGGGCCCGTCGTCGGACAATTGCAGCAGGGCGGCGAGGGTGTCACGGCCGTCATGCCCCTCCAGCCGCGTCTCCCACTCCCGCATCAAAGTGCGCACCACAGCCCCGTCCAGCGCCCCGGGCGTGACGATCACACTCCGCCCGGCCCACTGTCCCGTCCTGGCGGGCCGGTCGGGGTTGGTGAACACCAGCCGCTCCCCGGTCACGGCACGCGCCGCCGTCTGCAGGGACACGATCGGTTGCACGGCGTCCTTGCCCCGCGGCTTCGGCAGCCGCCGCCAGGCCGGCGCGAACGCCTCATCCTGCGGATAGACGTACACGCCGCCCAGCAGCCGGTCGTCCAGCTCGAAGGACAGGGTGAACAGGCGGCCGCGGTCGTCACTCACCATTCGCCCATCTCCTCTTCCTCATATCCGGTGGGGGAGTGCTCGGTGAGCCCCAGCAGGGCATCGGTCATGGTGGTGCGGTAGACGGCGTCGATCAGCGGCATGTGGTCCTCGGCCTGCCATTTCCCGCGCAACTGCTCCAGGAGGCCGGGCAGCGTGGAGTCGGCGGCGGTCTGGGTGAAGGCGGCATCCAGCAGCCGCAGCCGCCCCGGGTCCCCGCCGCGCCGGGTGCGCCCGCCCAGCTGGATCAGCCGGGTCAAGATCTCCGCGACCACGGCGAGCTTGACGTCCTCGCCCAGCGACTTAAAGTAGCCCTGTCCGCTGCGGATGTCATCGAAGATCTGCCCCGCCACGATCCGTAGCCGCTCCAGCTCCGCAGCGGGCTCCGGACCGGGCCGCCGCCGTCGATAGGCCAGAGAGTTGACCAGAGACAGCAGCACCGGAGGGTCTTCCATCACCGGAATGGGCCGGTTGACCAGACAGGCCACATGCAGCAGAGAGCGCCCGTCACGGTCGACGATGTTCAGACCACGCTCGACCCGCGCCATAGGGGCGATCAGATACCGGCACCGGCCCTGCCCCACAGCGTGGGGGAACTGCTCAAGCCGGTTGCTCGGGATCGGCACCCAGCCAGGTGGCATCCGCTCCAGCGACGCCATCTCCTGCGGCCGCACCGCCACACAGATTTCTGACGCTGCCACCCCCACCTCGATCATGCCGCGGGCGAGCGCGGGACCGGCGTCGTAGGCGGTCGGCGCGAGCAGCGCATACGCCCGGTGCGCGGTGGCAGGGTCGGCGGCCACCGCGTCGAGCTGCGATGGAAGGTCCTGGCCGACGCTGCGCCCCATGGCCGTATAGGCCCGCTCCCGGTTCACTCCGTCTGTGCCGGACACCACGATGCCCGCCCCGTTGTCCTGGCCGGCCTGCAGCTCGACGGTGAGGCTTCCGTTGACGTCGTCCGGCACGTACCAGGCCGGCTCCGGCAGGAGGTGATGACGCGGCGCATACGGCATGAACGCCGTGGCGGACATCCCGATCACCGCCCGCCGGGCGCCGGTATGGGCGAGCGCGGTCACCTCGCCCAGGTAGGCCAGGTGAGCGTGCGGGTCCCCGACATAGGACTTCAGTCGCAGCGCCGTCTGGTGCCGGTCGCCAGGATCGAACGTCTCGGAGAATGCGAACAGCGCACGCCCCAAAGGACCGTAGGGGGCAGCCCGCCACGGCACGTGCGAGGCCAGCGCGTCCACCAGGCCGTTGCCGGCGGAGATCCCCGCCCCCTGCAACGGTGCAGCGACACCGACGATGCGGTGCAGGATGCTGCGCATCTCCTCCAGATACGCGCGCCGGGCCGCCAGCAGCGCCAGCGAGGACAGCCGCTTCTCGTCCGTCTCACCAGTGATCGCCGAAAACGCTTCCCCGATGCGCTTCAAGGTGGCGTGGGTGAGCCGGTCCGACCCGCCGACCAGATCCGTGACCGAGGACAAAAGCTCCCGCAGCTCGGCCAGTCCCTCGACCTCATCGGCGAACTCCAGCGGCCCCTCCCGCTTGTAGAGCTGGTTAACCGCCTCCATCTGCTGCTCCGTGGGCCGCTCCCCAGCCTCCAGCCCGAAGATCCGGGAGGCGAACATCCCGTCCCAGCGACGCGGCACCACCATGCTGCGCCGCTCCCGGTCGGGATGGATGACCCCGCCGACGAGGTGGGACACGTAGGACTCGGCCAGCCACACCAGGTGGTTGATCAGCGGCCGCAGGTACTGTTCAAGGCTCATAGGCAGCCGGTGGCAGTGCCGCCGGAACTGGCTGTCGAGCTCGCGCACCGGAGTGCGCTCCGCACCGTCCTGGGCCAGCAGCACCTGACGGGCCGCCTGGTCGAAAGCCTGCGCCTGCAGCGCATCGGCCTCGTCGATGATGACCAGATGACTGCGGTGCAGCAGCAACTGCTCGGTGGTCATCCGCCGTCCCGGGGCAGCCCGGCCCGCCACCGGCGCATGGATGTGTCCCGTGAGGAAGTTGGCATGGTTGGTGACGAGGATGTCCGCCGACGCCGCGGCACGGTGGTGGCGGAACTTCCCGCAGCCTCCCCGCCAAGGGCAGGCCAGAGCCTTATCCGCTCTCGGCCCGTTGGGCTTGAGCTGGTCACACGGCTCCTGGCCCGGCGTCCACGCGTCCACCGCTTCGGAGGAGGTGGTGGCATGCCCGGTCAGGGGGCAGCTGTAGGACATCTCCCGGTACACCCAGGTCCTGAAGTCCGCATCGTCGTGCGGGTTGCCAGCCGTCTGCTCGGCCAGATCCATCATGGAGGCGGGGGAGACGACCGGCGTGACCTGCGCGGAGACCTCCAAGTCGGCCAGATCCTGCCGCAGCCGGTACACCGTGGCCAGGACCTGCGCGCTCTGTGGAACGACCAGCGAGATCACCCGGCCCTGCTGGGCGCACCACACTGCGACGAGTTCACTCAGGACGTTCTTGCCCATGCCGGTGGGGGCGTGGAAGACCTGCAGCGGCCCGGCCTGGACGCGCAGGAGCTCGCCCACGTCCGTGCCGTTGCGGCCGCGGGCGTGGCGCCTGATGTCCGCGACCGCCTTGCGCCGGTAGTTCTGCCCGCGCAGTTCATCGAGCCGGCCCGCGATCTCCTCCAGGTCGGCGAAGGGGATCACCACCTCGTCCGCGACCGGGGCGTCACCCAGTTCCTGCACGACGCTGGGAGCCGGCGACCCTTGGTAATCGAGGTCGTAGAAGACGTCCACCACCCGGCCGGACGGGCTGAGCGGATCCTTGATCCGCAGGTCACTGACGTAGGAGCCGGGCGGCGCAGGCTTGGGCAGCACCTGCCCCTTGGCCGCGTTGTCCTCAAGCTCGTCCAGCAACGCATCAATGAGGACTTCGTCGTCGCCGACGGGAAGGATCAGCACCTGCTCCTTCCCGTCGGCCGGGGCGAACTCAACCGCCTCACCACTGTCCAGGACCGCTGTCGTCTCCGTGACAAACACCGAATGGTGGGCAAGGACCGCCGGCCGCTGCCGCAGCATCCGCGTGATCCGCACCTGATCGGCCAGCGCCAGAGCAGGCCAGCCGTCCCACAGATGCATCTGCCCCGTAGCCAGGAAGTGCGCATCAGCAAGATCCACCACACGCCGCCACGCCGCCTGATCCTCCAGCGCCCGGTTGGGGAACACCCGAGCGGCCAGCATGATCGCCGCCCGCAGCGTCAGCGGCACGCTGACGGAGTACTTCGCGTTCTTCGGCGACGTCATGCGCCCGCCCCCTTCAACCGCCGGGTCACGGCAGCCTTGAAACGGCTGACCGTGAACACGCTGTAGCGCTGCCCGTCAGCAGTCCGCAG
Source organism: Streptomyces sp. SAS_272 (assembly GCF_052543235.1). NCBI lineage: Bacteria > Bacillati > Actinomycetota > Actinomycetes > Kitasatosporales > Streptomycetaceae > Streptomyces > Streptomyces sp. SAS_272. Next base: position 87,551 of record NZ_JBMNDR010000028.1, read on the forward strand.
AGCATCGAGCCCGGACTGCAGCTGATTGACCTGGCTACGCCGGTAGTTGGGCACGACCACCGTCTCCCCAGCAGGCGGCCGGTCGATGATCGTCTGCGCGTCCTGGTGGTCCTTGACGTCCACCCGCCAGCGGTGCCCGTCCGCCAGGTAGACGCCGACATCCCACTCGTCCAGGTTCTCCCAGCGTTCGACGCGCACCCCCTGCTGCTTCTCCAGCCACTGCATCAGGCTCACCTCACTCAGTCCGGGACAGGTGATGTACCGCCACACCCCCCAGTCCAGGCAGAACACGCCCTCCGCCGGCTCCGCAGCTGTCGCCAACCGGCCCCGCTCACCAGTCACCGCAGGCGGCCCACCCCGCCTGCCACCGTCCAGGACAAGGCCGAGCCGGCTCTGATGCGGCGGATACTCACACCGCAACTGCCCACCCCGCAGCACCATCGGATACCGGCACTGCGGGCACGGCCACAACCATGACGACGCCCCCGCCGCCCACACCCGGTCTGAGGGAACAGGCCGATACACGTCCATCCGGGCCGCGCTACGGCGTGAGTACTCCTCGACCAACGCGCGCTCCGTGCCGTAGGGCACCTCGGTCAGCATGGTCCGAGCGGCCACATAGCCGGCCTGTCCATTGGAGCGGATGTGGCGGAAGGCGGCCCGCTCCGTCTGCTCAGCCGTCTGCCGAACCCATGCAGGAAGCCACGTCCCGCCCAGATCGAAGTATCCGTCGTCCCCGTACAGGGCCTCCAGATAGTTCATCCCCGCTTTGAAGGCCTCCTCGGTCAGCTCATCGTTGTCCGTCAGGACAACCAAATCGCCCATGCCAGAAGGCAGTTCGTCCCACGCCAACGGCACCCACTCCCGTAAGCGCACCGGCAGTAAATCGATCATCTCGGCAGGAGTCGAAGGGCCTGCCCCCACAGGCAGACTCGACAAGAGCACCCCGTGCATACGAGACAGCTCCCGCCACGCGCGAGGCTCCTCAACCCGGTTGATCCACGCCGCACCGACTCGCAGAACAGCGGTAATGATCCTCCGAGCGGCAACGTGTTGACTGACAGGCACAGCTCACCACCCCTCCACGCCCCACCAGTGGTATTCGGGGCTCATTCCAGACGGGCCAACAGCTTCCGGAACATACAGGCCGGGACTGACAACGCACTCCAAAACTGGCGAAGACATCCCCCGCGGCAGCGGGGCGCTACAAGAAACCGGACACGCCGGCAGGCGTGACTCGGAGCCCCGCCCTGTCGGCCCGTCAGGGCCAAAGCCCACCAGCCCGGGTAGGCCAGAGGGGGAGAGGAACCGGATAACTGTCTAAAAAACCCTTACGACATCACGGCGCCGTAGGCGCCAAGCCCGCACTGTCCCCGAACCTGCCCGGCAGGGCAGGGACCGAACTCACCCGGCACCCCACCGTCATGCCGCCAGGCATGACACCTGAACATGCGACAGCGGGGCCGCCAGGCCCCGCTCCTCTTTCCCTGTTGGCCCGTCAGGGCCAACCCAGCCAACACACAGTCATGCCGCCAGGCATGACGGCGCGTCACCTTACGGGCCGTCAGGCCCGTAGTTGGCCGTCAGGCCAACTGAAGAGCCATCAGGCTCTCCGCCCCCC